>NZ_JBEXYL010000053.1:0-65890 GCF_040630895.1 Streptomyces sp. NPDC005728 | reverse complement strand
CCGGCGCGTCCGGATCGTCATGGCCGTGATTCTAGCATCGCTAGCATTTCTGTCGAAGCTCTGCTAGCTTCACTCTTGTCCCTAGCGCCGCTAGCGTGACGCTCCGGGCCCTTCCGTCTACGCGCTGCATACAGTGCGTGACCGTGAGGCTGGGCTCAGGCGGCCGCGCCGCCCCGGCCGTTCGCCAGACGCGGCAGGACACGGAAGCCGATGCCGCCGGCGATCATCGTCGCGGCGCCGATGAGCAGGAACGCGGTCTGCCCGGCACCGGTCTCGGCGAGCTGCTTGTCGCCGCCCTGGGCCGTGGTGTCCGAGCCCGTGTCGGTGAGGGCCGAGGAGCCCTCCTCCTGGGACGCGTTGTCGTTGCCACCACCGTCGGGGGTGGTGTTGCCGTTACCGCCGGTGTTGCCGTTACCGCCGGTGCTGCCGGTGCCGCCGGTGCCGCCCGAGTTGCCGTTACCACCGGTGCTGTCGTCGCCGCCGGTCGTGGTGCCACCGGTGCTGTCGTCGCCACCGGTCGTCGTACCACCGGAGCTGTCGCCACCGCCGGTCGTGGTGCCACCGGAGCTGTCGGAACCGCCGACCGTCGTACCACCGGTGCTGTCGTCGCCGCCGGTCGTCGTACCACCGGTGCTGTCGTCGCCACCGGTCGTGGTGCCACCGGAGCTGTCGCCACCCCCGATGACACCGCCGATCGAGGCGTCGCCGCCGGTGCTGGCGTCGCCGCCGGTGCTGGAGTCGCCTCCGGTGCTGGAGTCGCCTCCGGTGCTGGAGTCGCCTCCGGTGCTGGAGTCGCCGCCCGTGGTGCCCTCCGAGGTACCGCTGGACGTGCCTTCCGTCACACCCACCGAGGCACCGGTCGAGTCGCCGCCGTCAGTGTTGCCGTCGGTGCTCACACCAATGGTGATGGGACCGGCCTCGACACCGAGGTCCAGGGCCGAGGCGGCACCCGCGGCAGTCAGCGAGGCACCGGCCGCGATCACGGCGCCGGCGGCTATCCGCGCGACCCGGATCCGCGTCTTCTTCGTCATATGGTTGCTACCCCCAGTAGCTGTTCGTCAACGAGGCGGTGCGTGGGGCTTGCCGTGATCGACGGAGGTAGCTGTGACGAGATCCGTGTCAATTCCCCCGGTTCACATGCGCCCCAGAGATACGCATGCCACGCTTCAGCCTTCCCATTTTTCAAAGCAACGTCAAGGCCGTTGCGCGCGCAATGTCCGATGGAGCGATGTTTGCGCGGACTTGAAGCCTGTGAGTGTGATGTAAAACCCAGACAAATGACAACTGCCGCCCTCGAGGGCGGCAGTTGTCATGTCGACAAAGTTACTTCTCCTGCTGCTTGCGCCAGCGAATGCCGGCCTCCAGGAAACCGTCGATCTCGCCGTTGAACACGGCCTCCGGGTTGCCCACTTCGAACTCGGTCCGCAGGTCCTTGACCATCTGGTAAGGGTGCAGCACGTACGAACGCATCTGGTTGCCCCAGGAGTTGCCGCCGTCGCCCTTGAGGGCGTCCATCTTGGCCTGCTCCTCCTGACGGCGCCGCTCCAGCAGCTTGGCCTGGAGGACGTTCATCGCGGTGGCCTTGTTCTGGATCTGCGACCGCTCGTTCTGGCAGGAGACCACGATGCCGGTGGGGAGGTGGGTGAGGCGCACCGCGGAGTCGGTGGTGTTGACGCCCTGGCCGCCGGGCCCGGAGGACCGGTACACGTCCACGCGCAGCTCGGACTCGTCGATCTCGATGTGGTCGGTCTGCTCGACCACGGGCAGCACCTCGACACCGGCGAAGGACGTCTGGCGCCGCCCCTGGTTGTCGTAGGGCGAGATCCGGACGAGTCGGTGGGTGCCCTGCTCCACGGAGAGGGTGCCGTAGGCGTACGGCACCTGCACGGCGAAGGTGGTCGACTTGATGCCGGCCTCTTCGGCGTACGACGTCTCGATGAGCTCGGTCTTGTAGCCGCGCTGCTCGGCCCAGCGCAGGTACATGCGCTGGAGCTTCTCGGCGAAGTCGGCGGCGTCGACGCCACCGGCCTCGGCGCGGATGTTGACGAGTGCCTCACGGGAGTCGTACTCACCGCTGAGCAGAGTCCGGACCTCCATCTCGTCCAGCGACTTCCGCACGGCCGCCAGCTCGGACTCGGCCTCGGCGCGGGTGTCCGGGTCGTCCTCCTCCTCGGCCATCTCGAAGAGGACGGCGAGATCGTCGATCCGGCCGCGCAGCGCCTCCGCCTTCCTGACCTCGGCCTGGAGGTGGGAGAGCTTGCTGGTGATCTTCTGCGCCTCGTCCGGGTTGTCCCACAGGGACGGCGCGGCCGCCTGCTCCTCGAGCACGGCGATGTCTGCCCTCAGCTTGTCGAGGTCCAGGACGGCCTCGATCGACTCCATGGTCGAGGAGAGGGACTTCAGCTCTTCGGATACATCGACGACTGCCACGCCTCCAGCGTAACGGCTCCGCCGGGAAGCCAGGGACGGTCACGTTTCGGCGGACCGAGATGGGCGGGCGGGAGGCCGGACGGGGGGCCGACGGGGGTCCAGGGGGCAGAGCCCCCGGGGCGCTCAGGGGGCCGACGTGCTGTGGGCGGGCGGGGTCGGCTGGTCGTCGTCACCGGAGCCGGACGCCAGCCACGCACCGACGCCCACGGCGGCCGCCACGGCCACCCCGGCCACGCCCAACGTGATCCGGCGCCGCCGCAGCGCCGCCCGGTGCCGTGCCGACCCCGGCCGCGGCACCCCGGCCGCGCGAGGCGCCCGTGCCGTCCCGTGGGCACCCCCGGCCAGCTCGTCGGCCGCGGGCACCCTCATCGACGTGTGCGTGTCCCGGTTGGAGTCCGGCTTGGCTCCGGTGACGAGGGAGACCGCCCCTCGCCGCCGTACGGGCTCACCGGAGCCGACCGGTGCCGGAGGAACGTCCTCGGCCTCTTCCTCGGAGAGGCCCGCGTCCGGCTCGTCCACGTCCAGCGGCGGCATCCCCGCCAGCATCGGCAGCTGTTCCCGCAGCCGGGAGGCCAGCTCCGAGGCGCGCAGCCGGGAGGCGGGCGCCTTCGCCAGGCACTGCACGATCAGCTGCCACAGCTCCTCGGGGATGCCGGGCAGCGGGACGACGGTCTCGGTGACGTGCCGGCGCAGCACCGCGCCGAGGTGGCCGCCCCCGAAGGGTGTGAAGCCGGCGAGCAGCTCGTACAGGACCGTGGCGAGCGCGTAGATGTCCACGGCGGCCCGCGGCGGCAGGCCCTCGACGATCTCCGGCGCCAGGTAGTCGGGCGTACCGATGATCTTCGTCGCCCGGGTCCGCTTGGGCGAGTCGATCAGCTTGGCGACGCCGAAGTCGGTGAGCAGCGCCGGGTGGGCGCCGCCCGGGCCGAGCGGGCCCTGCATGTCCAGCAGGACGTTCTCGGGCTTCACGTCCCGGTGCACGACCCCGGCTGCGTGGGCGGCCGCGAGCGCGTCCGCGACGTCCGCGACGATCGCCACGGCCGCTTCGGGCGCGAGTCGCCGCTCCCGTTCGAGACGGGTGCGCAGATCGGTACCGCGCACCAGGTCCATGACCAGGGCCAGGTCGTTGCCGTCGACCACGAGGTCGCGTACGGAGACGATGCGCGGGTGCTCGAGACCGAGCAGCGCGGTGCGCTCCTGGACGAAGCGTCCGACGAGTTCCTGGTCGGACGCGAGGTCCTCGCGCAGCAGCTTGACGGCGACGGGGCCGTCGGGTCCCTCGCCGAGCCACACCGTGCCGGCGCTGCCCCGTCCCAGGATCTGGTTGGCGGTGTACCGGCTGCCGATCTTCCGTGCCAAGACTGCTCCTACTGACGCGTGTTGTCGCTAAAACTACGCGTCCGAGGAGCCAACCTTCACCGCGGAGACGGAAATCACCCGCCAGGTGTCGACAAATCCGCAAACCAGCGATCAATTGCCGGAGGAGGAGCCCAGCTTCTTGAGCCAGTGGCCCACTTTCCCGGACCAGTCGCTCAGCTGGTCCCAGTAGCCCTTGCCCTGGCCGACCCAGGTGTGCAGCGGGGTCAGCTCCCAGACCAGCCAGCCGGCCACGATCAGGATGACGATCGTGAACAGGCAGCCCTTCAGGCAGCCGAGGCCGGGGATCTTCGTCGGGTTGGCGCTGCGCTGCCGCGCCGGCCGGGGCTCGCGTGCGGGCCGCTGGGGCTCGGGGGCGGGCGCGGGGGGCGCGTACCGCTGCGGCTGCTGCTGCGGGGCGTACTGCTGGGGCTGCTGCTGCGGGTAGCCGTATCCGGCCGGCGGGCGCTGCCTGCCGCGCTGCTGCGGTTGCTGCGGGCGCGCCTGCGGGGCCGGGCGCGGCTGCTGCTGCGGCCGCGCGACCTGCCGCTGGGGGCGGCGGCGCAGCGGGTCCTCGTCGGGGGCGAGGTACTGGACCTGCGTCTGCTCGTTGCGGTCCCGGGCGGCGCGGAGCTGGGTCTGCCAGGGGTGCGGCTGGTCGGGCTGCTGGCCCGGCTGCCCCTGGGGCACCGGCGGCATGACCGCGGTGGGGTCGGCGGCGCCGGCGGGGCCGCCGGTGTGGGGCAGGAAGCTGGTCGCGGCGTTCGGGTCGTGCTGGCCGTACGCGTTCTGCGGCGCGTTCGTCGGCAGGACCTGGGTGGGGTCGGCGGCGCCGGGCACGCCCGGGACGGCCGTCGGATCCGGGTCCGGGGCCAGCAGGGCGCCGACGCCCTCGGCGGCGGCGATCTGGGCGGCGTTCGCGTGCACGCCGACGCCCTCGGCCACGACCCGCAGTCCGCGCGCGAGGTTCTCGGCGCTGGGCCGTTCCTCGGGGCTCTTGCGCAGGCAGCGCTCTATGACCGTCCACAGCGGGTCCGGGACGGTGGAGGGGCGGCGCGGCTCGGCGCTCAGGTGCTGGTGCAGGACCTCCAGGGCGGTGCCGCCGGAGAACGGCGGGCGGCCGGTGACCAGCTCGTACAGCAGGATGCCGGCGCCGTAGATGTCGACGGCGGAGGTCTGCGGGCGGCCCTCGGCGGACTCCGGCGCGACGTACGCGGGCGTGCCGACGAACTCGTGGGTGCGGGTCAGGCCCGGGGAGTCGGCCAGGCGGGCGATGCCGAAGTCGGTCAGCATCGGGTGCAGCAGGCCGTCGTGCTGGCGCAGCAGCACGTTGGCGGGCTTCAGGTCGCGGTGGACGACACCGTCGGCGTGGCTCGCGGCGAGGGCGTCGGCGATCTGCGCCGTCATCAGCGCGGCGGCGACCGGGGTGAGGGGGCCGCTCTCGCGCAGGTAGCGGTGCAGGTCGGGACCGTCGACGAGGTCCATGACCAGGGCCAGCAGATCGCCCTCGACGACCAGGTCGCGGACCCGGACGATGTTGGGGTGGGTGAGCCGGAGCAGGACGGAGCGTTCGCGCAGGAACCGCATCACGATGTCCGGGTCGCCGGCCAGCTCCTCCTTGAGGACCTTGATGGCGACCGTCTCGCCCGGCTGACCGGCCACGGCCGCCTCGGCGCCCGCGGTCTCGCGCTGGCGGGCACGCCAGACGGTGCCCGTGGCGCCGCGTCCGAGCGGCTCCTCGAGCAGGTACTTGCTGCCGACTGGCCGCACGTTCCGCGCTCCCTGCTGTCTGTTCGCCTGTGTTCCGGTGTTCCGGCCCACTGTAGTGCCGCCCCCAAGGGCACTACGTAAGCGTTCCCGTCGATGTTCGAAGGAAAGACGCTCGCCTCGGTCTCCTGGTTGCCAGTTGCCGGACGTGACCGATCTCAACTGATCATCGATGCGCTTTCGGTCAGGCACTTTTGGGGGCAGAGCTGACCAATCAAGATCACTTGGCACCGGGCCGCGGGCACGCTGTCAGTGACAGGTGCGAGGATGCGTGCAGTACTGGCCGACGTGCTCGTGCGGGGGTGGGGGTATGTCCGCGCCCGGGCAGAAGGGACCGCTGACGGCGATGCAGATCCGGCTGACCGTCGTAGATCCGCTGGGCCCGTCCCCGCAGCGGGGCCGCTCCGCGAGCCGTGACGTGCTGGTGACGGCGCCCGCGGGCACGGACCTGTCCGCGGTGGCGTCGGCACTGGCTGCGGCGGTCACCGGAGACGGCGGCACGGGCCGGGACGCGGGCAGCGCCGCGGTGGTGCTGTACGCGGGCGCGGAGCGGCTGGACCCCCGGCGCTGCGCCCTCGGCGAGCCTCCCCTGGTCGACGGCGCCGTGCTGTCCCTGGGCGCCCCTGCGGCCCCCGAGCCGCATCCCGAGCTGGACGACGCCCCGACCCAGCTGCACGTGGTCGCGGGCCCGGACGCGGGCGGGGTGCATCTGCTGCACGGCGGCCGGATCACCGTGGGCCGCTCCGCCGACGCCGACGTCCCGCTGGACGACCCGGACGTCTCCCGCCTCCACTGCGCGGTCACGGTCGCCGCGGACGGCCGTGTCTCGGTGGCCGACCTCGGCTCCACGAACGGCACGGCCCTGGACGGCACCCGCGTGAGCGACCGGCCGGTGCGCTTTCCTCCGGGGGCTCTCCTGAGGATCGGCGAGTCCGCCCTGCGGGTCACTCCGTCCGTGGGCCCCGGCGCCCGGGTACGGACGGCACCGGACGGAGAGGGCAGCGTACGGGTCGCCCTGGGGGGCGAAGAGGCCGGTCCTGGTGAGGCAGGGGGTTTCGGGGGTGATCCCGCGCCGGGGGCCGGAGGCGGGAGCGCGGCCGGTTCCTCGGGCGGCGCCGGTGCGGCGGGCTCCGGGGCTGGTGCGAGAGGGGCCGGGAGCGGGACGACGGGCTCCAGGACCGAGGCGCCAGGGTCCGCAGCGGCGGGCGCTGCCGGGCACGCGCGAGTGGAAGCGGCGCCGGGCACGCGTGCCCACGGCCCCTCCGGGCCGACGCACCACACGTACGGCACGGCGAGCTGGGGCGCCTCGGGCGGAGGCGCGGAGGGTCAGGAACACCGGCGCGGGGAAGAGCCGGTGGTACCCGGTCAGGCCGGGGCGCCGCGTATCGAGAGCCGGGCGGGAGGCGCGGGAGCGCCGGGCGCGGCCTCCGGCGGCGGAACGGACGCAGGCCGCCACGGGGCCGGCGGGACGGGCAGCTCCCCCTCCGCACCGGCCAGGCCCGGGGCGGCTTCCTCCGGCGACGACATGCATGCGGGGCGCCACGAGTCCGGCGGCCCAGTCGGCGCACACCCGGCAGCCGGGATGCCCGGTTCGGCGTCGGACGGAAGAAACTCGGGCACAGGCCGCTCCGGAGCCGGCCGGTCCGGCGGTGAATCCTCCGCCCACGGGAGGAGGCCCGGTTCGGCTTCCCGGGGTGGTGACACCCATGCGGGGCGCTACGGCGTCGGCGGGCCGGACGGCATCGAGGGCGCATACGCCGGTGGGGCGCGCCCGGTGCCGGACAGCGAGTCGTCCGGCGCACCCGCGGGAAGCGGCAGTGGCCGCGAGGACACTCCCCTCCGGGGCACCGACGTTCCGCAGGGCGGGCGTCGCCGGGGCGGGCTCGGCGCGTGGGCACGGCGGCTGACCGGCGGGCGCTCGGAGCAGCCGTCGGCCGGGCAGGAGAGGTACGGCGCCACGGAGGCCCGCACCCCGGCGGCCGAGGTCCCGCAGCTGCCGGAGGCCTGGCCGGACCCCGCCGCGCTGCTGCTGACGGCGCTGGGTCCCGGACCCCGGCTGTGGGAGCGGACGCCGGGTCATCCGGAGGCCCTGACGGTGCGGCTCGGCACGGCCGACCGCAACACACCGGACGGCTCGGGCGTGCTGCCCGCCGTACCGGTGACCGCGGCGCTGCGCGAGGCGGGTGCGCTGGGCCTGGCCGGTCCGCGCCCCCGGCTGTCCGGGCTGGCCCGCGCGGCGCTGGCCCAGCTGGCCGCGCTGCACTCCCCCGACCTGCTCGAGGTCGTCCTGATCAGCGCGGACCGCAGCCGCCCGGAGGAGGAGCGCACGGCCGAGTGGTCCTGGCTGGGCTGGCTCCCGCACGTCCGCCCGGGCCACGGCCAGGACTGCCGCCTGCTGCTGGCCTACGACCGCGAACAGGCGGCGGCCCGCACGGAGGAACTCCTGCGTCGGGTGGAGGAGTTCGCGGCGACGGGCCGCGGGTCGGCCCAGCCCGCCGCGGCGAGGACGGCACAGGCGAGCGGCCGCCCCGGACCGGACCCGGACGCCACGGGGAACCCGGCGAGCGCTACGACGGCTCACGCCGCCCCGGACCAGGGGGCGCACTCCGTCGCCCGGGCGGAATCGGCACCCGCCTCCCCGCGCCGCCCCTCCTGGGCCCGGGAAAGCGCCGAGCTGGACGCAATGGGCGGCTTCCCGGGCCCGTACACCGTCGTCGTGGTCGACGGGGACCCCGGCGGGTCCTCCCTGCAGGAGTCCCTGGCACGGCTGGCCGTGGCCGGCCCGCGGGCCGGGATCCATGTCGTCTGCCTCGCCGAGACCACGGCCGTGACCCCCGCCTCGCCCGTGGCGCAGGCCTACGAGGCGGCCTGCGCGGTCACGCCCACCCTGCGGCACTGCGGTGCCGTGGCCCTGCTCAGCGGTGAGGTCGCCGGCACGCTGCACCTGATGCGCGTCGCGCCGACCGGCCCCGTCGGCGCGGGTGCGCTCGCCACCGTGGACGCCGTCTCCCCGGCCTGGGCGGAGCGGTTCGCGCGGGCGCTGGCGCCGCTCAGGCCCGACGGCCCCGTCGGCGAGCGGCACGCGCGCGTGGCCGTACCGCTGCCGCAGTCGGCACGGCTGCTGGACGAGCTGGGCCTGGCCCGGGCCACCCCTGCCTCGCTGATGGCCCGCTGGGCGGACGCGGCCGACGACACGGAGTCGCTGGGCGGCCGGGCCCGGGCGGTGCTCGGCGCCGGTCCGCGCGGCCCGCTCACCGCCGACCTGGTGGCCGACGGGCCGCATCTGCTGATCGAGGGGCCGGCCGGCAGCGGCCGTACGGAGCTGCTGCGGGCCGTGGTCGCCTCGCTGGCCGCCGCCGAGCGGCCCGACCGGCTGGGCATGGTGCTGATCGACGGCCGGGACGGCGTCGGCACCGGCGCGGGCCGCGGTGAGGGGCTGCGCGTCTGCACGGACATACCGCATGTGACGACCCACCTCATCGCCAACGACCCCGTCCGCATGCGGGAGTTCGCGCAGTCGCTGAGCGCCGAGCTGAAGCGGCGCGCGGAGCTGCTGGGCCGGACGGACTTCGCCCAGTGGCACGCGGGACACGAGGTGTCGGGCCGTATCGTCGCCCAGCGTTCCCCGAACGGGCGGCCGGCGGTCTCCGGTACCGGAGACATAGAGACGCCGCCCAGCTCCACGCTGCGGCTGCGGCCCGGCGGCGCCGCACGGCGGCGCACCGAGGCCGCACCGCCGCTGCCCCGGCTCGTCGTGGTCGTGGACGACCTGGACGCGCTGGTCTCCCCCGCGCTCGGCTCGCCGGGCCGGCCCGCCGCCGGATCGGTGATGCGGGCACTGGAGGCGGTGGCCAGGGAGGGCGAGCGGCTCGGCGTCCACCTGGTGACCGCGGCCGGGTCGGGCGGTCGCACGGCGGAGACGGAACCGGCCCGGCGGGCCGCCCTGCGGGTCGCGCTGGACGCACCGGCGGCAGGGCCCGCGGCAGGACCTGACGAGCCGGCGCCGGGGCGGGGCAGGCTCACGTACGCGGACGGGCGGGCCGTCGGCTTCCAGGGCGGCCGGGTGACAGGCCGTATCCCGCGCACCGCGACCCAGCGGCCCACGGTCGTGCCGCTGGAGTGGCAGCGGATGGGCGATCCGCCGACCCGGCGGCCCGTGCGCGAACTGGGCAACGGCCCCACCGACCTGGCCCTGTTGGCGAGTGCGGTGGAGCGCGCGGCCCGTGAGGTCGCCGCGGCGGAGGTGCCCTCGCTGCTCTAGTCGGGATCAGCAGCCGCAGTCGGCCGGAATCCGTACGCATACTTCCCTGATCACGAGCCGGTCACGATCAACCGCCGGACGGCGCAGGCGCTCTTGCCGCCCTTGTGCGGCCCGGCGTAGACCGGACCGCACGGGACAGAGTTCTGACGTTCAACGGAGAACGACGAACGGGGAAGTGATGCGTAGCAACAGCAGCACGATCCGGACACACAGGGCCGTCGCCACACTGGCCGCCCTGCTCGCGGGAGCGCTCGCGCTCACCGCCTGTTCCAGCAGCGACGACAAGAAGGACAACGGTGACAAGAGCAGCGGGGCCACCGCCCCCGGCTCCACCCTCACCCTGCCGAAGCTGAACGGCACGAGCCTGGAGGTCGCCGCCGTCTGGACCGGCACCGAACAGCAGAACTTCAAGAAGGTCCTGGCGGAGTTCGAGAAGCGTACGGGCGCGAAGGTGACGTTCGTGCCCGCCCAGGACCCGATCATCAACTTCCTCGGTTCGAAGATCGCGGGCGGTCAGCCGCCGGACGTCGCCCTGCTGCCGCAGCCGGGCGCGATCAAGCAGGCCGTGGACAAGAAGTGGGCCAAGCCCCTCGGCGCGGAGGCGCTCAAGGAGCTGCAGAAGAACTACTCGCAGGGCTGGCAGGACATCGGCAAGGTCGACGGCAAGCAGTACGGGGTCTACTACAAGGCCGCCAACAAGTCGCTGATCTGGTACAACGCCAAGGCGTTCGAGAACGCGGGCGCCAAGGAACCGAAGACCTGGCAGGAGCTGCTGACCGCCGCGCAGGCGGTGTACGACTCGGGTGTCACCCCGTTCTCGGTCGGCGGCGCCGACGGCTGGACGCTGACGGACTGGTTCGAGAACATCTATCTCTCCCAGGCCGGGCCGGAGAAGTACGACCAGCTCGCCCAGCACAAGATCAAGTGGACCGATCCCTCCGTGAAGGAGGCCCTGACCACGCTCGCCCAGGTGTGGGGCAAGAAGGACTATGTGGCGGGCGGGGCGGACGGCGCCCTGCAGACCGAGTTCCCGGCCTCCGTCACGCAGACCTTCACCGGCGGCGACCAGCCGAAGGCGGCGATGGTCTTCGAGGGCGACTTCGCGCAGGTCAACATCGGCGACACCAAGGCGAAGGTGGGCACGGACGCGAAGGTGTTCCCCTTCCCGGCGGTCGGCTCCGCCGCGCCGGTGGTCTCCGGCGGTGACGCGGCCGTGATCCTGAAGGACTCGAAGGCGGCACAGGCACTGGCCACCTTCCTGGCCTCCCCGGACGCGGCGACCATCCAGGCCAGGCTCGGCGGCTACCTGTCGCCGAACAAGAACGTGCCGGACTCGGCGTACCCGAACAAGGTGCAGCAGACCATCGCCAAGGCGCTGATCGCGTCCGGCGACGGCTTCCGCTTCGACATGTCCGACCAGGCCCCGCAGGCCTTCGGCGGCACGCCCGGCAAGGGCGAGTGGAAGGACCTGCAGGACTTCCTGAAGAACCCGAAGGCCGTGGCGGGCACCCAGGCGAAGCTGGAGAAGGACGCGGCGGCGGCCTACGGGAACGGGAGCTGAGCCGGCGATGGCGTCGGCATCGGCGGCCGGGGCTCCTCCGGGCCCCGCCGCACCGAAGAGCCGCAAGAGCGTGACCGGTACCCGCAGGACGGTGGCGGCCCTCTTCCTGCTGCCCGCCCTGGTGCTGCTCGGCGCGCTCGTGGTCTACCCGATCGGGTACTCGATCGTCCGCAGCTTCTTCAACGCCTCGGGCGACGGCTTCGCCGGGGTCGACAACTACAAGGCGCTGTTCACCGACGACGGCATCCGTACGGCGCTGAAGAACAACATCATCTGGGTGGTGTTCGCGCCGACCGTCTCCACCGCGCTCGGTCTGATCTTCGCGGTGCTGACCGAACGGGTGCGCTGGGGCACGGCGTTCAAGCTGGTCGTCTTCATGCCGATGGCGATCTCCATGCTGGCGGCCGGGATCATCTTCCGGCTGGTGTACGACCAGGACCCGGACAAGGGTGTGGCGAACGCGGTGTGGGTGGGCGTCCACGACACCTTCGCGCAGTCGTCGGCGTTCCCGAAGGCGCACCCGGGCCGTGAGTCGCCGCTCAAGCCCGACCAGGGCGGCTTCATCACCACGGGCACGGTGCACACCGGCCAGACCGTCACGCTTCCGCTCGTCGGCGTCGCCCCGGACCAGATGCCCGACGGCGCGAAGGAGGCCGTGGCGGCCACGGCGGAGCCGGGGAAGATCACCGGCACCACCTGGCAGGACTTCACCCGCGGCAAGGGCGTCGGAAAGCTGGGTGCGCCCGACCCGTCCGAGCTGGGCTACGCCGGGATGCGGATCGAGGCGGTGAAGGACGGCAGGGTGGTGGCCACGGCCAAGGCGGCCGGCGACGGCACGTTCACGCTCCCCGCCTCGGCCGACGGCGCCCGGCTCCGGCTTCCGGCGAGCAACTTCAAGGCGCCGTACAACGGCGTCGACTGGCTCGGCCCGGCGCTGGTCACCCCGGCCATCATCGGGTCGTACGTGTGGATGTGGGCGGGCTTCGCGATGGTGCTGATCGCGGCCGGACTCGCGGGCGTGCCCCGGGAGCTGCTGGAGGCCGCGCGTGTGGACGGCGCCAACGAGTGGCAGGTGTTCCGCCGGGTCACCGTGCCGCTGCTGGCCCCGGTCCTCGCGGTCGTCACCGTCACGCTGATGATCAATGTGCTCAAGGTGTTCGACCTCGTCTACATCATCGCGCCGGGATCCTCCCAGGACGACGCGAACGTCCTGGCCCTGGAGCTGTACCGCAAGGGCTTCGCGGAGAGCCAGCCCGGCATCGCGAGCGCTATCGCGGTGTTCCTGCTGCTTCTGGTGATCCCGGTGATGCTGTTCAACATTCGCAGGCTGAGGCGGGAGGTGCGGCGATGACGACCGCCGCCGGAAGCATCGGAAAGGTGGCACCCGCCGACATGACGGTGAAGGCCCGGCAGTCGCTCGGTTCGAGGATCGCCGAGAAGCTCAGCGGCGGTCTGGTCCGCTTCTTCCTCATCCTCGTGGGCCTGTTCTGGCTGGTGCCGACCATCGGCCTGTTCATCTCCTCCCTGCGCGCGCCGGACGAGATGAGCGCGAGCGGCTGGTGGAAGGTGTTCTCCCAGCCGTCCCAGCTGACCTTCGACAGCTACCAGAAGCTGCTGGAGAACAGCGACATCACCCACTCCCTGGTCAACACCGTGCTGATCACGGTCCCGGCGACGATCCTGGTCGTGGTGATCGGCTCACTGGCGGGCTACGCGTTCGCGTGGATGGAGTTCCCGGGCCGGGACTGGTGGTTCCTCGGCGTGGTCAGCCTGCTGGTGGTGCCGGTGCAGGTGGCGCTGATCCCGATCGCCGAACTGTTCGGCAAGGTCGGCCTGTTCGGGACGATCTTCGGGGTGATCCTCTTCCACGTGGGCTTCGGACTGCCGTTCGCGGTGTTCCTGCTGCGGAACTTCTTCGCGGAGATCCCCCGCGAGCTGCTGGAGGCGGCCCGGCTCGACGGCGCCGGTGAACTGCGCCTGTTCGCCCGGGTGGTGATGCCGCTCGGCGGGCCCGCGATCGCGAGCCTCGGCATCTTCCAGTTCCTGTGGGTGTGGAACGACATGCTGGTCGCGCTGGTGTTCACCAAGTCCGACTCGCAGCCGATCACGGTCGCCCTGCAGACGCAGGTACGGCAGTTCGGCAACAACATCGACGTGCTGGCACCGGGCGCGTTCATCTCGATGGTGATCCCGCTGGCCGTGTTCTTCGCGTTCCAGCGGCAGTTCGTGTCCGGGGTGATGGCGGGCGCGGTCAAGTAGTCACGGACAGGACACTTTCCGAGGGGCGGGTCTTCAGGGGCCCGCCCCTCCCCGTTCACCCGGCGTCCCCCACATGCCGTACGAACCGTAACCAAATCACTCCATCGGCCGTTCCCGGGCAGAACGCCCGCGCCGACCGACCCATGGATGTCCCTTGCCCAGGTTCAGTGTCATTGTCCCCGCGTACAAGGTCCAGGCGTACCTGTCGGAGTGCCTGGACTCGGTGCTCTCGCAGTCGTATCCCGATCTCGAACTGATCGCCGTGGACGACTGCTCGCCGGACGCCTGCGGTGCGCTCATCGACGAGTACGCCGCCCGCGACGGACGCGTGAAGGCCGTACACCTGGACCGGAACCAGGGCCTCGGCCGCGCCCGCAACGCGGGTATGGCCGAGGCGACGGGCGACTACCTGGTCTTCCTGGACAGCGACGACACGCTCACCCCGGGCGCGTTGCAGGCGATCGCCGACCGGATCAAGGAGACCGGCGAGCCGGACGTCCTGGTCGTCGACTACGCGCGCACCTACTGGAACGGCGAGACGGTCCGCAACCGGACGACCCTCCCGCTGACCCAGCAGGGTCCCGCGCCGTTCCGCCTGGAGGACCGTCCGGGGCTGCTGCGGGTCCTGATGGTCGCCTGGAACAAGGTGTGCCGGCGGGAGTTCGTCACGGCGCAGGGCTTCACGTTCCCGCCCGGCTACTACGAGGACACGCCCTGGACGTTCCCGGTGCTGATGGCGGCGGAGTCGATCGCCACCCTGGACCGGGTGTGCGTGCACTACCGGCAGCGCCGGCGGGGCAACATCCTGAGCACGACCAGTCGCCGGCACTTCGACATCTTCGAGCAGTACGACCGGGTGTTCGCCTACGTCGAGCAGCGGTCCGAACTCGCCCGCTGGCGGCCGGAGTTGTTCCGGCGCATGATCGACCACTACCTCACGGTCTTCACCCGCCGGGACCGGCTGCCGCGCGGCAGCCACGCCGAGTTCCTGCGCATGGCCCGCGCCCACCACCGCCGTTACCGCGCCCCCGGCGTCAAGGCCCCGCTGCGCTCCCGGCTGCGGCACACCCTGGTCCGCTTCGGGCTGCGCCGCACCTTCCACGCCCTGCGCCTGGCCTCGGCCGTCCGTCGGCGCACGCTGAAGTCCGCGGTGAAGTTCGCCCGCGCCCTGCGCGTCGCCTCGCTCCAGCTGCATTACCGGATCCAGCTGCGGCTGCCGCTGCGCGCCGACCGCGCGGTGTTCGCCGCCCACGGGGGCCGGGGACACGGCTGCAACCCGGGCGCGCTGGAGGAGGCGTTCCGTACGCACGCCAGGCACGTGCGCACCGCCTGGATCGCCCGCCCCGAGCACCAGCAGGCGATCCCGCCGGGCCCGCGCCGGGTGCGCCCCGGAACGGCCGCCTACTGGACGGCGCTGGCCCGCTCCAAGTACCTGGTGAACAACGTCGCCTTCGACCGCAGCCTGCGAAAGCGCCCCGGCCAGGTCTTCGTCCAGACCCAGGACGGCACCCCGCTGGGGCACATGGGCCTCGACCTCCAGGAGCGCCCGGCGGCCGCCCGGGACACCGACTTCGAGGAGCTGCTGCGGGGCGTGGACCAGTGGGACTACGTGCTCTCCGGCAACCGGCACACCACTCTGACCTGGGAGCGGGTCTACCCGGGCCGCTACACCACACTGGAGTACGGCCACCCGCGCAACGACCGTTTCCAGCGGGCCACTTCGGCGGACGTGACCCGGCTGCGCGAGTCGCTGGGTGTCCCGGAGGGTACGGTCGCGATCCTGTACGCGCCCACGCCCCGCGACCACCGCCGCACCCAGCGCCCGGTGCTCGACCTGGAGCGCGTCCTGCGCCGTCTCGGCCCGCGCTTCGTGATCCTGGCCCGCGGGCACCATGCGCTCGCCGGCTCACCGGGCCGGGGCCCCCGGCTCATCGACGTCTCGGGGCACCCGAGCGTGGAGTCCCTGTGCCTGGCCTCGGACGCGCTGCTCACGGACTACTCGTCTCTGATGTTCGACTACGCGAACCTCGACCGGCCGATCGTGGTCCACGCCGAGGACTGGGAGGCCTACGAGGCAGCCCGGGGCGTCTACTTCGACCTGCGCGCCTTCCCGCCGGGCGCGGTCGCCCGCAGCGAGGACGAGCTGATCGACATCTTCGCCACCGGCCACTGGCGCGGCTCGCGCTCGGCCCAGCTGCGGGCGGCCTTCCGGGAGCGGTTCTGCCCGTACGACGACGGACGCGCCGCCGAACGCGTCGTACGGCATGTCGTGCTGGGCGAGGCGCAGGGGCGGCCGGAGGTCATCCCGCTCGCCGGGCGCCGGCCCGTACCGTCGGCCGCCGCGGCGCTCGAACACTCCCCGCTCGCCACCGTGCAGCAACCTTCCGGCCCCCTTCCCGTCACCGAGAGCCGCTGAACAGCGTTGGTCCTACCGGGAGTTCCCATGCCCCTCAGCACGACGCGGCCCACTCCGGTCCGACCGTCCACCTGGCGTCCCGCCGGACGGCCCAGCCGCGTCCGCAAGACGACAGAAAGAGCAGAATGCCCCGCTTCAGCATCATCGTCCCTTCCCATGGGGTCGCTGGTCGGCTGTCCCAGGCACTGGACTCGGTCCTCGGCCAGTCCTTCGGCGACCTGGAACTGATCCCGGTCTGCGACGCCCCCGACGCACCGGCCGCGGCGGTGGCCGCCGGATACGCCGAGCGGGACTCCCGGGTGACACCGGTCGACTCACCGCCGTCCGCCGGTCTGAGCGGGGCGCGCAACACCGGGCTGCGGGCGGCGACCGGCGCGTACGTGCTGTTCCTCGACGGCGACGACCTGCTGCTGCCGGGCGCTCTGGCGGCGCTGGACGCGCGGCTGACCGAGACCGCCGGTGTCGACGTGCTCCACGTCGAGCACGAGCGGACCCCCTGGTGGGAGGGCCAGGCGAGCAACCCGGCGGCCCCGCTGCTGGCCGGGGCGCCGAAGGGGGCCTTCGCTCCGGACGCGTTCCCCGAGCTGACGGGCGTACAACTGCCGGCGTGGGGTGCGGTCTACCGCCGCGCCTTCCTCACCGGGCACGCACTCGCCTTTCCCGACAGCCACTTCACGGACCTCGGCTGGGGCGGACTGGTCATGATCGCCGCCGAGCGGACCGCGGTGCTGCGCCGGGTCGTCGTACGGCACCGGCTGCGTCGCCAGGGCAGCCGGCTCAACCTGCCCGGACCGCACCAGCACGCCCTGCTGGACCAGGTGGAGCTGGTCCTGGCCCGGGCGGCCGGGAGCGGCCTGTCCGCCGAGCGGGCGCGGGCACTCTTCGGGCACCTGTTCACGCATGTGCTGAAGACGGCGTCCCGGCCGGGCCGGCTGCCCTCCGGGCGCCGGGCGTTCTTCCGCCGGGCCGGCCGTCTGTACCGGCAGTACCGGCCCGCCGGGTACCACGCGCCGGGCGGCAGCCTCGGGGTGCAGCACCGGCTGCTGGCGACCGGCGCGTACACGGCCTTCCGCGCGCTGCGCGGTGCCAACCAGGCCGCCGCCAGGGCCGCCGAGGGCCTGCCGCGCCCGCGCATGCTGCGCACCCGGCTGCGCTACGTCCGCGACCTGCGCCGCCCCCTCGACCCCGATCTGGCCGTGTACTGCGCCTACTGGGGCCGCGGCTACGCCTGCAACCCGGCCGCGATCCACGCCAAGGCCCGCGAACTCGCCCCGCACATCCGCTCGGTGTTCCTGGTCGAGGCCGACCAGGCCCATGCCATGCCGAAGGACGTCGACCACGCGGTGATCGGCTCCCGCCGCTCCTGGGAGGTGCTGGCCCGCGCCACGTACCTGGTCAACAACGCCAACTTCGCCGAGAGCGTCGTCAAGCGGCCGGGCAGCGTGCATCTGCAGACCCAGCACGGAACCCCGCTGAAGACGATGGGCGTGGACCAGTCCACGTACCCGGTGGTGGCCGCGCAGTCCGGCAGCTTCACCAGGCTGCTGGGGCGGGTGGACCGCTGGGACTTCAACCTCTCCGCCAACCGCCACTCCACACAGATGTGGGAGCGGGCCTTCCCCGGCTCGTACGAGCAGCTGGAGTACGGCTATCCGCGCAACGACGTCTACTACACGGCGACCGCCGACGACGTCGCCCGCATCCGGCGGGAGCTGGGGGTGCCCGAGGGCAGCACGGCCGTGCTGTACGCGCCGACCCACCGCGACCACCACACCGGCTTCGAGCCCGGCCTGGACCTGGAGGCCTTCTGCGAGGCGGCCGGTGAGGACGTGGTCGTACTCCTGCGCGCCCACTACTTCTACGACCGGGGACGCGCACAGGGTTCCGGGCGGATCAGCCGGATCATCGACGTGTCCGCGCACCGCTCCTCGGAGGACGTGTGCCTGGCGGCGGACGCGCTGGTCACCGACTACTCCTCCATCATGTTCGACTACGCCAACCTGGACCGGCCGATCGTCGTCTACGCCGACGACTGGGAGGTGTACCAGGAGACGCGGGGCGTCTACTTCGACCTGATGGCCGAGCCGCCGGGGCCGGTCGCCCGCACCCCCGAGGAGCTGGCCCGCGTCTTCCGGGACGGCTCGTACGCGGGGCCGCAGGCCAAGGCGCTGCGGACCGCCTTCCGCGAGCGGTTCTGCCAGTTCGACGACGGGCGGGCCGCCGAACGCGTCGTACGGCGGGTCCTGCTCGGCGAGCCGCCGGAGGCGATCCCGCCGGTGATCCCGCTCGCCGAGCGCATCCCCGCACCCGCCGCCGCGACCCTCGTGAGGAGCTGACCCGCCGTGCCCCGCTTCAGTGTCATCGTCCCCTGTTTCAAGGTGCAGGGGTTCCTGCGCGAGTGCCTCGACTCGGTGCTGCTCCAGTCCTTCAACGACCTGGAGCTGATCGCCGTGGACGACTGCTCGCCCGACGGCTGCGGCGCGATCCTGGACGAGTACGCCGACCGCGACCCGCGCGTGAAGGTGCTGCACCTGCCGGAGAACGTCGGCCTCGGCCGGGCCCGCAACGCCGGTATGCCGCACGCCACCGGCGACTACCTCTTCTTCCTTGACAGCGACGACACGCTCACCCCGGGCGCACTACGCGCGGTCGCCGACCGGCTGGCCGAGACCGGCGACCCGGACGTGCTGGTCTTCGACTACGCGCGCACCTACTGGTGGGGCGGCACCCGGCGCAACGCGCTCGCCCGCGTGCTCGCCGAGGCCGGTGCGGACACCTTCACGGTCGCCGACCGGCCGGAGGTCCTGGACCTGCTGATGGTGGTGTGGAACAAGGTCCACCGGCGCGACTTCGTCGAGGAGAACGGCTTCGCGTTCCCGCCCGGGTACTACGAGGACACCCCCTGGACCTTCCCGGTCATGCTCAGCGCCCGCCGGATCGCCGCCCTGGACCGGATCTGCCTGAACTACCGGCAGCGCCGGCAGGGCAACATCCTGTCCACCACGAGCCGTAAGCACTTCGACATCCACGACCAGTACGAACGGGTCTTCGCCTTCGTGGACGAGCGCACGGAACTGGTGGGCTGGCGGCCGTATCTGCACCGCAAGATGGGCGAGCACTGCCTGGACATCCTCGCCAAGCCGGACCGGCTGCCGCCCGCGGACAAGGCCGAGTTCTTCCGGCGTACGGCGGAGATGTTCCGCAGGCACCGGCCCGAAGACGCTCTCGTGGACGGTGAGGTCGCCCTGCTGGAGGGCAGCTATCCGGCGTACCGGCTGAGGCGGCAGGCCGCGCGGGCCGGGCGCCAGGCAGCGCGGCGGGCGCTGCCGGCGCGCCGGGAGGCCGTCGTACGGGCCCGGCGCGGCTGGGCCGGGATCCATGCCGTCAGGCCGCTGGACCCGCACCTGGTGGTGTACTCGGCGTCCTCGCACCGGGGTGTGCTGGGCGATCCGGCCGCCGTCCACCGCAAGGCGCGGGAGATCGCCCCGCAGCTGCGCGGGGTGTGGGTGGTCCGCGACGAGGAGACCGCGGACCGGCTGCCGCCCGGGACCGAGCACGTGCTCGTGGGCTCCCGGCGCTATCTGGAGGTCACCGCGCGGGCGACGTTCTTCGTCAACGACGTCAACTGGCCCGGCTCGCTGGCCAAGCGGCCCGGCAGCGTGCACATCCACACCCACCAGGGCACTCCGCTGAAGTACATGGGCGCCGACCTGCTGGACAAGCCCGGCGCCCGGCTCGGCTTCGACGTGCCGCAGATGCTGCGCCGGGCCGACCGCTGGGACTACAGCCTGGTCGCCAACCGCCACTCCGAGCTGGTGTGGGAGTGTGCCTACCCCTGCCACTTCAGCTCGGTGCGCACCGGCAGCCCGCGCAACGACGTGCTGGTCGGCGCGGCGGACGGAGGAGCCGGCGCCGCCTTCCGGCTGCGGCACGGCATCCCCGAGGACCACACGGTGGTGCTCTACGCACCGACCCGCCGGGACTACCGGCGGGTCGGGCACGTGGACCGGATCGACCTGGCCCGGTTCGCGGCCGACCTGGGCAAGGGCCACACCCTGGTGATCCGGCTGCACCCGACCCTCGCGACCGGTCCCGCGCGGGGCATGGGCCTGACCGAGCTGGCCCGGCGCGGGGTCGTGGTCGACGCGACGGACGAACCGCACGTCGAGGAGGTGATGCTCGCCTCCGACGTGCTGGTCACCGACTACTCGGCCCTGATGTTCGACTACGCCAACCTGGACCGGCCGATCGTGGTCCACGCCGACGACTGGGCCGCGTACACCGCGAGCCGGGGCGCCTACCTCGACATCACCGCCGAGGCGCCGGGCCATGTGTCCCGCTCCTACCGGGAGCTGGCCTGGCTGTTCGCCTCCGGGTCATGGCGGGACGAGGAATCGACGCGGCTGCGGGCGGACTTCCGTACGCGGTACTGCGAGTTCGACGACGGCCGGGCCGCCGAGCGGGTCGTACGGATGCTGCTGCTCGGCGAGTCGATGCCCGAGTGCCCGGCCGTGCGGATCCCGGGTCAGCCCGTCGGGGACGACCTGCTGGCCTCGACGTGAGGCCGGCACAGGTCATCCGCGAGCCGGGGCCGGTGAGCCTGGGTCCTACTCGATGACGAGGTCGACCTCGATGTTGCCACGGGTGGCGTTGGAGTAGGGGCAGACCTGGTGGGCGGTCTCGACCAGCTTGCGGCCGGTCGCCTCGTCCACGCTCTCGGGCAGCTCGACGCGCAGCGTCACCTTCAGGCCGAAGCCCTCGCCCTGCTTGCCGATGCCGACCTCGGCGGTCACGGCGGCGTCGCTGACGTCCACCTTCGCCTGGCGGCCGACGAGGCCGAGGGCGCTGCCGAAACAGGCGGCGTAACCGGCGGCGAAGAGCTGCTCCGGGTTGGTGCCCTCGCCGTTGCCGCCCAGCTCCACCGGCGGGGCCAGCTTGAGGTCGATCTTGCCGTCGGAGGAGACGGCGCGACCGTCACGGCCGTGGGTGGCGGTGGCGACTGCGGTGTAGAGCGCGTCCATGGAAAACCATCCCTCTCGGAGTTCTGTGCGGTCCGGCGGCTCCTGTCCGGCCGCCTTCACGACCACAAGTAGAGCACACAATTAAGTTGTGCACAACTAAATGGCTCGCTAGAGCTACCCTGGAGTCATGACCACCTCGCCGACCCCGCCGACCACCACCGCCGCCGACCCGGACTGGCTCCGTCTCGACCGCCAGATCTGCTTCTCGCTGCACGCGGCGTCCCGCGCCTTCAACAGCGTCTACCGCGTGGTCCTCAAGGATCTCGGGCTCACCTATCCGCAGTACCTGGTGATGCTGGTGCTGTGGGAACAGGGCGACCTGCCGGTCAAGAAGCTCGGCGCACATCTGCGCCTGGACTCGGGCACGCTCTCCCCGCTGGTCAAGCGGCTGGAGGGGGCCGGTCTGGTCCGGCGCGAGCGCAGCGCGCAGGACGAGCGCTCGGTGCAGGTGCGGCTGACCGAGGAGGGAACGGCGCTGCGCGAGCGGGCCCTGGAGGTGCCGCGCCGCATAGCGGCGGCCACGGGTTTCGAGCTGGCGGAGATCGGCGAACTGCGCGAACGCCTCGACCGGCTCACCACCGCGCTGGACGCGGCGGCCCTGGAAGAGGTCGAGAGCTGCCGCTGACGGCGGACCGGCGGACGTAGAGCCGCACGGTCACATCGCCCTGCACAGACTCCTCACCGGGCACGAAGTGCCGCGCGAGGACGGCGAGCTTCGCCCGCTCGGTCGAGCTGCCCGGCCTCCAGCGTCCGGACAGCAGATCCCGGTCGGCGACGACCCACACCCGGTCGAGCCGCGCCACCCGGCGGCGCAGGGCCTCCGCGCCGACCTCCCGCCCGTACAGGCTCCCGGACCCGGCCCCCGGCTCCGCCAGCGCCACGTCCCGCGCCCCCCGGAACGCCCCCGGATAGGTGAGGGCCGCGTTCCGCGTCTGCGCCGGCAGGAACAGCACGGAATCCCCGGCCCGTACCTCCCGCGCGGCAACCCGTGCGACGACGGCGAGGTCGTCGGGCCGGTGACCCGGGTCGCGGTCGTGGCGGAGGAGGGGCAGCTGGTGGGTGAAGGCCAGGAGGACGGCCAGGACACCGGTGAGCGAGAGGAGGGGGGAGCCGAGGAGGGGGCCGGCTTCGGCGGGGGCCGAGGACAGCGCGTCGGCGGGCGCCGGCTGCGGGCGCCTTTCCGACGTGGCGTCGTCGTGCGGGCAGTCGTTGCGCAGGGCGACAGAGGTCCCGCCGCTCGAGCGAAGCCGAGAGTCGGGGAGGGCGGGCACACGACGGCCACCGACCCGGAGGCGGCCGACCGCCCCGGCCACCCGCTCCGCCCCTGCCGCCACCAGCAACGGCATCCCCGACAGGGCATACAGCACGTACCGGTCGACGTACAACGGCGAAACCAGGGACACCAGCATCAGCACAACCGGCGGCACCACCACCACCGGCAGGGCAACCCCCGCGCAGGTCAGCTCCCCCCGCCGTCCCACCAACCCCACGAGCCCGACCACGGCCAGCACCAGACACGCCCAGTACACCTCGTCCGTGGGCCCCAGAAACGTCCGCAGCAAGCCCTGCGCCGTCTCCAGCGTCGGCTCCCGCACCCACGCCACCTGCGCCGACTGAGCGCGCGACACGAGGACCATCGGCACCAGCGCGAGCCCCGCCGCACCGGCCGCACACCCCCACCCCCGCCACACCCGCGCCCCCACCCGGGCGAACGCCAGCGACACCGCGTGGGCGAGCAGCAGCAGGACCGCGAACTCGTGCAGCCAGCAGGTGAGACCGAGGACGACGCCGTACGCCCGCCAGGAGCCGCCCTCGACGGCCCTCACGAACAGCAGCGTGGCCCCGGTGGCCCCGGCGGCGACCAGCGCGTACGAACGGCCCTCCTGCGCGTAGTGGCCGGCCATCGGCGTGACCGCGTAGAGCAGTCCGGCCCACAGCCCGACGCGCGGCCGGACCAGCCGGGCGCCGAGCGCCGCCACCAGGCCCGCGGTCAGCGCAGCCGCGCACACGGACGGCAGCCTGAGGACGACCTCGCCGGGGTGGACGGTGAGGACGGCGTGCATGAGGAGGTAGTACAGGCCGTGCACCGCGTCCACGCCGTGCAGCAGCCGCCAGATCTGCGGCACCGTGCGGCGCGCGACCTGAAAGGTGACGGCCTCGTCCCGCCACATCCCGCCGCGGTCCAGGCCCCAGAGACCGAGCGCGAGCATCACCAGCGCGGGGGCGGACACGGCGAGGGCGCGCCGGCCGCGCGCCGGGACGCGGCCCGGCGCATCGGGCGCACTCGGCGCACCTGGCGCCGCGCGCGTCGTTGCATCAGGTGCACCCGGCGCGTCGGCCGGGGCGACGGCTGCTGTGTCAGCCGCCCTGCGCGACTGCGGTTTCACAAGAGGCCCGACATTCACCATGGCCCGATCTTTTGCGATTAGCCAACATTTGCCGGTCATTGACGGCGTATCGGCATGGATACACCATCCGCGCGGATTAGGCTCCCACGTGATGAACCGTCTCCGTGTCACCCCCGGCCCGGTCCTCGCCCTCACCGCCCTATGGCTCGCCACCCGCGCCCTGATGTCGTGGCTGCTCACGCACGACAGCTCGCCCCTGCTGGGCGGGGGTTCGGTGCCGCGAGAGGTGTGGCGGCTGTACTTCCGCTGGTACGGCGTCCTGTCGCACGGCGCGTTCCCCGCGCACGACAGCACCTGGCAGTACCCGCCCGGCGCGGGCGCGGTGCTGCTGGCGCCGGGCCTGCTGCCGTGGTTGACGTACTTTCAGGCGTTCGTGGCGCTGACCCTGGCCGCGGACGCGCTGATCGCGGCGGCCCTGGTCCGCGTGGGAACGCGCCCCGGGCGGAGCCTGTTCGGCGCGGCCCTGTGGACCTGTGGTCTGCCGCTGCTGCTGCATGTGCCGCTCGCCCGGTACGACGTCCAGGTGACCGCGCTCGCGGTCATCTCCCTGTTGACGGCGGGGCGTTCCCCGCGCGCGGGCGGCGTTCTCGGGGCGCTGGGCGCCCTGGTGAAGGTGTGGCCGGCGCTGGTGCTGCTGGGCACGCCCCGGGGGTCCGCGACGCGGAGGGCGTGGGGCTCGGCGGTGGCCGCCGGGGCTGCCGGTCTCGCACTGCTCGCCGTTTCGTTCAACAATCCGCTGGCCTTCCTTCGGGAGCAGGGGGGCCGGGGAGTGCAGATCGAGTCGCTCGGCGGCACGGCGCTCAACCTGGCGCGGCACGCCGGCTGGTCCGGCCGGTCCCGCTACCAGTACGGCGCGATCGAGATGGTCGGCCCCCACGTGCACGCCGTCGCCACCGCCTCGCTCGCGCTCACGGCGGCCGCGTTCGGGCTGCTGCTGCTGTGGCGGCTGCGGGCCCGGCACTGGAGCCCGGCCACGCCGTACGACGCCGCGCTCGCGGCGGTACTGCTGTTCACCGTCACCAGCCGGGTCATCAGCCCCCAGTACATGATCTGGCTGATCGGGCTGGCCGCCGTCTGTCTGACCTCGCGTCACACCAGCCAGCGTCCGGTGGCCCTGCTGATCCTCGCGGCGAGCGCGATGAGTTCCGTGGTCTTCCCGATGTACTACCGCGACGTGGTCGCCGGCACCTGGACCGGCTGTCTGCTCATGGTGGCCCGCAACGGACTGCTGGCGGCCGCTGCGGTGCTGTCCTTCGTCCGGCTGTGGCGCGCCACGCGGCCGCCGGCCGGAAAACCGGCGCCCGAAACGCAACCCCGACCCGATTCCGACCGTCTTCCGGATCGAGCACTAAGCATCTCTTAACGGAATATTACCTATCATTTCTAAGCTCCCGGCCCGTGGACCCCATGCATCCAGACCCGCGAGACCCGCACCCGACACCGCAGGTCGGCGTCGTCGTCATCGGCTACAACGACGCCGCCCACCTCGCCGACGCCGTACGCTCGGCGCTCGACCAGGGGGCCGCCGTCGGTGAGGTCGTCGCCGTGGACGACTGCTCGACGGACGGCAGCGTCGACCTCCTCGACCGCCTGGCCGCCGACGAGCCGAGGCTGCGGGTGGTGCGCCGAAGCGTCAACAGCGGCGGGTGCGGCAGCCCACGCAACACCGGGATCGACGCGGTGACGATGCCGTACGTGATGTTCCTGGACAGCGACGACGTGCTGCCGCCCGGTGCGGTGGACGCACTGCTGACGGCCGCCACAGGGGCGCGCGCCGAGGTCGCGAGCGGGCTGTGCGTGCGCCGGGAACTGCCCTCGGGGCGTGAACAGCCGTGGCAGGAGCCTCTCTACACGGCGCACACCGTCCTCACGAGCCCCTCCGAGCGCTCACCCCTGGTCCACGACACGCTGTGCGTCAACAAGCTGTACCGCACCTCCTTCCTGCGCCGACACGGCATCCGCTTCCCCGAAGGACGCTTCCTCTACGAGGACTTCGTCTTCACCGCGCGCGTGCTCGCCGCCGCGCCGCGCATCGCGCTCGTGCCGGACCGCGTGTACGTGTGGCATGTGCGCCGGTCCGCCGAGCGGCTGTCGCTCTCCCTGGACCGGGAGCAGATAGGCAACTGGCAGGCGCGTACAGAGGCGTGCGCGCTGGCGTACGACATTTTGCTGGGCGCCGGGCAGAAGGAGCTGGCGCGCGCCGCGCGGGCGAAGTTCCTCGACCACGACGTGCGTATGTACGCGCGCGAACTGGGGTTGCGCGACGTGCACTACCGGCGCGCGTGGTGGGCGTACACCCGGGAGTACCTCGCACGCTACGACATCGCCGACTGGGAGCCGGACCCGACGGCGCCCGGCCGACTGCTCGCGCGGATCGTCCTGGAGTCCCCCGAGCCCCGCGACCTGGCGCGCCTGAAGGAACTGGCCGCGCGCCCGGCCCGGCTGCTCCCGCCCTACGCCCGCACCCCCGACGGCACGCCCGTATGGTCCGCCGACCTCCCGCAGGTCACCCTCGCTCCCTTCCTGACCGGTCCCACGGGTGTTCTGCCGCTCGCGCTGGACGCGGAACTGCGCCCACGCGTGCGTGACGCACGGCTGCGCCTTCGGCTGCACGAGCTGTACGGGCGGATGGCCGAGGCCGGGCCGCAGGCGGTGGACGTGGAGTGGCAGCGGCGGGAGGACGGGCGCGCGGCGCAGCGCGCGACGACCGTGTTCACGCCCTCCGGCGCGGACGGCTGGTCGGCCGAGGTGCCCGTCGACCTGGCCGCGCTCGGCGCGGGCACCTGGGACCTGCACCTGACCGTGCGCTTCGCGGACGGCGCGTCCCGGGACGTCACGGCGCACGCCCTCGCGGGCGCCGGCCGGCTGCGCCGGCACGCCGTCCCGAGCGCCAGGTACGCCGTACTCCTCGTGCAGCCGTACGCCACCCACTCCGGCGCGCTGGCACTGCGGGTGGCGACCGGGATACGCGGAGTCATGACAGTGGCCCGCGGTCGGCTCCGCCGCCTGCTTCACTGAGAGCCACGGAACCGAGGACCACCGGCCGCCGAAGGGCCACTGACGAGGGGACGTCCGTTACACCATGACCTGGCTGATCACCGGCGGTGCCGGATACATCGGGGCGCACGTCGTCCGCGCGATGACGGAGGCGGGCGAGCGGACCGTGGTCTATGACGACCTGTCCACCGGCGTCGCCGAGCGCGTGCCGGACGAGGTCCCGCTGGTGCGGGGCTCGACCCTGGACGGCGAGCAGGTGGCGCGCACCCTCGCCGAGCACGAGGTGACCGGGGTCGTGCACCTGGCGGCGAAGAAACAGGTGGGCGAGTCCGTGGACCTCCCGCTGCACTACTACCGGGAGAACGTGGAGGGCCTGCGCGTCCTGCTGGAGGCGGTGACGCAGGCGGACGTCCGGTCCTTCGTCTTCTCCTCCTCGGCGGCCGTTTACGGCATGCCGGACGTGGACATGGTCACGGAGGAGACCCCCTGCCTGCCCCTGTCCCCCTACGGCGAGACCAAGCTGGCGGGCGAGTGGCTGGTCCGCGCGACGGGCCGGGCCACGGGCCTCGCCACCGCTTCGCTCCGCTACTTCAACGTGGCCGGCGCGGCCACCCCCGCCCTGGCCGACACCGGCGTCTTCAACCTCGTCCCCATGGTCTTCGAGAAGCTCACCGAGGGTGCGGCCCCGCGCGTCTTCGGCGACGACTACCCGACCCCCGACGGCACCTGCGTCCGCGACTACATCCACGTGGTCGACCTGGCCGAGGCCCATGTGGCGGTCGCCCGCGCACTGCGCTCCGCCCCCGGCCGCGACCTGACCCTCAACATCGGCCGCGGGGAGGGCGTTTCGGTCCGCGAGATGATCGACCGGATCAACGCGGTCACCGGCTACGACCGCCCCCCGACGGTCACGCCGCGCCGCCCCGGCGACCCCGCCCGCGTCGTCGCCTCCGCCGACCGCATCGCCGAGGAACTGGGCTGGCAGGCCAAGTACGACGTCCAGGACATGATCACCTCGGCCTGGGAGGGCTGGGTACGCCTGCACCCGGAGGCGGCGCGGTCGTAGGCTCCTGCGGCCGGCGCAGCGGGCAGCCGCCGTTTCACTGACGGTGGATTCCCGAGTGCGGGTGCGTGGGGGCTGGTCGCGCCCACGCGGCGGAGCCGCACATCGATACAGCCCCGTGCCCCTGGGTTCTTGCGGCGCCGCCGCCCGCAAACGCACCGTGCATGGCCGGGCGGGCAGGCGTTCCCGCCCGCCCGGCCACCCTCACAGCGCCTTGAGTGCCCCCGCCGTAGCCCGGGCCAGCTTTTCCAGGTAGCCCTTCGGGAGCTTCGGGGAGCGGATCACCACCGAGCGCCAGTACAGGGGGCCGGAGATCAGGTCGAGGGCCAGGTCGGCGTCGAGCCCGGCGCGCACCTCACCCCGTTGCTCCGCCGCCGCCACGATCTTGCTGGCCACGCCCTCCTGACCGTCCCGCAGAGCCTTCTGCATGGCCTCGGCGATCTCGGGATTGCGGGCCGCCTCCGCCTGCAGGTCGGGAATGATCTGCGAGGCGACCGGATGCCGTAGCGCGCGCGACGTCACCTCGTACAACAGCCGCAGATCCCCCTCCAGGGAGCCGGTGTCCGGCACGGGCAGGCCCAGCACCGCCATCGCCGACACCACGTCCAGCACCAGATGCAGCTTGGAGCGCCAGCGGCGGTACACCGCCGTCTTGCCGACCCCCGCCCGGCGCGCGATGCCCTCGATGGACATCCGGGCGTAGCCGACCGCCGCGAGTTCCTCGAAGACGGCCGCGCGGATGGCCTCGGTCACGTCCTCACGGAGCACGGCGGCCCCGGCGGGGGCTCGTCGGCGCGGACGTGTCGAGGGCTCGTCGGCGTTGGTCGTCATGCGAACCAGCATAGGGCGTTACGACGAAACGGTTGCGTTCCGACGGTCGATGGTTCTACGCTCACGTTGCGACGATACGGTCCCGTCCCGACGTAAGAGAACGTGAAGAGAAGCGTAAGGAAACGCCGGACTACGGATGGGGACCACTCAGGCCCGGCGGCAGCCGGACGCACCCCCCTCCCCCGAGCGAAAGCAGCGGATGTGAGCCAGGTCCTCCACACACCGCCCCCGACCCAGGCCCCGGCCGACGACGACCTCGCGGCGCTGGCCGACCGGCACGGCCTGTCGGTCAGCGGCGCCCGCCCCTCCCTGCCGGAGTACGTCCGCCAGCTGTGGGCCCGCCGCCACTTCATCACCGCCTTCGCCACCGCCAAGCTCACCGCCCAGTACAGCCAGGCGAAGCTCGGCCAGGTCTGGCAGGTCATGACCCCGTTGCTGAACGCGGCGGTCTACTACTTCATCTTCGGCGTGCTGCTCGGCACCAAGCACAACGTCCCCGACTACGTACCGTTCCTGGTCACGGGCGTGTTCATCTGGACGTTCACGCAGAGCTCGATCATGGCGGGCACCCGCGCGATCTCCGGCAACCTCGGCCTGGTCCGCGCCCTGCACTTCCCGCGCGCCGCCCTGCCGATCTCCTTCGCGCTCCAGCAGCTCCAGCAGCTGCTGTTCTCGATGGCCGCACTGATCGTCATCCTGCTCTGCTTCGGGATCCCCGTCGCCGCCTCCTGGTTGCTCGCGATCCCCGCTCTCGTCCTGCAGTCCGTCTTCAACACCGGCGTGTCGATGGTCATGGCGCGGATGGGCGCCAAGACCCCGGACATCGCGCAGCTGATGCCGTTCGTGCTGCGCACGTGGATGTACGTGTCCGGCGTGATGTGGAGCATCGACAAGCTCACCAAGAAGGACCACCTGCCGCACATCGTCACGGTCATGCTGGAGATCAACCCGGCCGCGGTCTACATCGACCTGATGCGGTACGCGCTGATCGACAGCTTCCACGCCAAGTCGCTGCCCCCGCATGTGTGGGCGGCCGCGACCGGCTGGGCCGTGCTCGCCGGAATCGGCGGCTTCATCTACTTCTGGAAGGCTGAGGAGACGTACGGCCGTGGCTGACACCGTGAACGACATGATCCCCACCGTCGTCGCCGACCGCGTCGACATCGTCTACCGGGTCAACGGCACCGGCGCGGGCCGCGGCACCGCCACCGCCGCCCTCAACCGCATGCTGCGCCGCAAGCATGCCGAGAAGGCGGCCGGTGTGCGCAAGGTGCACGCGGTGAAGGAGGTGTCGTTCGTCGCCTACAAGGGCGAGGCGATCGGCCTGATCGGCACCAACGGCTCAGGCAAGTCGACCCTGCTCAAGGCGGTCGCCGGCCTGCTCCCGGTGGAGAACGGCCACATCTACACCGACGGCCAGCCCTCCCTGCTGGGCGTCAACGCGGCCCTGATGAACGACCTCACCGGCGAGCGCAACGTCTTCCTCGGCGGCCTCGCCATGGGCATGTCCCGGGAGCAGGTCAAGGAGCGCTACCAGGACATCGTCGACTTCTCCGGGATCAACGAGAAGGGCGACTTCATCACGCTGCCCATGCGGACGTACTCCTCCGGCATGGCCGCCCGCCTGCGCTTCTCCATCGCCGCCGCCAAGGACCACGACGTCCTGCTGATCGACGAGGCCCTGGCCACCGGAGACCGCTCCTTCCAGAAGCGCTCCGAGGAGCGGATCCGCGAGCTGCGCCGGCACGCGGGAACCGTCTTCCTGGTCAGCCACAACAACAAGTCGATCCGCGACACCTGCGAGCGGGTGCTGTGGCTGGAGCGCGGCGAGCTGCGCATGGACGGGCCGACCGAGGACGTCCTGAAGGAGTACGAGGCCTTCACCGGCGACAAGAGCGACAAGTCGGCGAAGAAGCCCGCACCCAAAAAGGCCGAGGTGCCGCAACCGGGGACGCCGAAAGCCCCTCTTCCTTCGTGAGCATTGCTCTTACTCAGGCGTGGTTATCCCTTTCATCCATCAAGTGACAGTATGTTAAGTAAGGTACCCCCTGAGACGACGAGCCGAAGGAGTACTCTGCGATGCCCCAACTCAGTGTCATCGTCTACGGGCCGAACGCCCAGGGGCATCTGACCGAACTGCTCGACTCGCTGGAGGCCCGCCCGCTCCCGGACGCCGAGGTGATCGTCGCCGCGGTCGGCGAGTGGGCGAGGGAGACCGCCGAGGGCCACGCCCCCGAGACGATCGTGGTGACCCTGCCCGACGGCACCGGTGACGCGGCGGCCCGGGCCGCGGGGGCCGCGCGGGCGTCCGGCCGCTGGCTGCACTTCGTGCACGCCAAGGACGGCCTGCCCGCCGGAACGCCCCGGCTGATCGCCGAGCGGGCCGCCGAACTGGACGGCTCCGACACCACCGGCACCCCCGTGGACGTACTCCTCCTCGACCACGTCACCACCACCTGGCAGACCGCCGCCGCCCCCTCCCGCGACGGCCGCCTCCTCGCCGGCGCCGGCCGCGCCGACCTCGCCCTGGACGACGCGGCCGACCTGCTGCGCCTCACCCCGCTGCTCGGCACCCGCGTCCTGCGCGCAGCGTTCTGGCACGCGCACGAGGAGCAGCTCACCACCGAGGACGAGCCGTACGCCGCGCGCGCGGCCCTGCTGCACGCCGGCCGCGTCGCCTGCCTGAACCAGGCGGCGTACGAGAACCGCGTGCTGCGCCCCGAGAGCCTGCCGCCCCTCGCCCCCGAGGACCGGTTCGCGCTCGTCGACCGTTACGAGTCGCTGCTCGCGCTCGCCGGGGACCGCCGTACCGCCCGCGCGGTCCTGTACGACCTGATGGTCCGCGACCTGGTGCGCACCTTCGCCGGCGAGAACCTGCCCGACGCCGTGGCCCGCGAGTTCTTTCGCCGGGCCTCCCAGGCCGCGGTCCGCTGGCGCCCCGAGGGCCACCGGCGCCCGGCCGGCCTCGAAGGCGTCCGGCACGCCCTGCTCGAAGAGGGCGCCTACACCAAGTACCGCGCCTTCCAGGCCGGCAACCGTGCCCGCCGCGCGGCCCGCAAGGCCGTACGGACCCGCAAGCGCCAGGTGGGCGCGAAGCTCCGCGACCAGCAGTACCACAGGGCGCTCGGCCGCCCGGTCGACCCGAACCTGGCCGTGTTCACCGCGTACTGGGACCGCGGGGTCGCCTGCAACCCCGCCGCGATCGCCGCCAAGCTCGCCGAACTCGCCCCGCACATCCACAGGGTGTGGGTGGTCGGCAAGGACAACGCGGCCCTCCTGCCGCCCGGCACGGACCACGTGGTCCCCGGCACCCGCCGATACTGGGAGACGCTGGCCACCGCCAAGTACCTGACGAACAACGTCAACTTCCCCAACGCGGTGGTCAAACGCCCCGACGCGATCCACCTCCAGACCCACCACGGCACCCCGCTCAAGCGCATGGGCCTGGACCAGATGGACCACCCGGCCGCCGCCAAGGGCCTGGACTTCGCCGCGCTGCTGGCCCGCATCGACAAGTGGGACTACAGCGTCAGCGCCAACAGCCACTCCACCCGCATGTGGGAGCGCGCCTACCCGGCTCGCTACACCTCGCTGGACTACGGCTATCCGCGCAACGACGTCTTCCACACCGCCACGGCGGCCGACGTCCGCGCGGCCCGCGAACGCCTGGGCATCGCCCCCGGCAGGACCGCCGTCCTCTACGCCCCCACCCACCGCGACTACGAGGCCGGTTTCACCCCCCGCCTCGATCTCGCCGCGCTGGCCGACCGCCTCGGCGAGGACACCGTCCTGCTGGTCCGCGCCCACTACTTCTACGGCGGCGGCTCCGCCTCCCCGCTGACCGGCCTGCGCCGCTCCGGCCGGATCATCGACGTCTCCTCCTACGACCCGGTCGAGGAGCTGTGTCTGGCCGCCGACGCGCTGGTCACGGACTACTCGTCGATCATGTTCGACTACGCCAACCTGGACCGCCCGGTCATCGTCTACGCCGACGACTGGGAGACGTACCGGACCACCCGGGGCGTCTACTTCGACCTGATGGCCGAGGCGCCGGGCCACGTCGCCCGCACCCAGGAGGAGCTGACGGAGATCCTCACCTCGGGCGCCTGGCGCGACGAGAGCGCGGCGAAGTCACGGGCCGCCTTCCGGCGCCGGTTCTGCGAGTTCGACGACGGGCGCGCCGCCGAGCGGGTCGTACGGCGGGTGTTCCTCGGCGAACCCGAGGAGGCCCTGCCGCCGGTGATCCCCGTCGACGAACGCACCCCCGCCCCGACCCCCGAGGAGGCCACGGCATGACGACCCCCGACGTCACGGTCACCGTCATCGTCTACAACGACGCGGCCCGTCTCCCGAGGGCGGTCGCCTCCCTGCGCGCCCAGACCCACGCCAACATCGAGATCGTCATCAGCGACGACCACTCGACCGACGACACTCCCGCGGTGGCTCGGCAGTTGGCCGCCCAGGACCACCGCATCCACTACCTGCGGCTGCCGGAGAACAGCGGCGGGTGCAGCGCGCCGCGCAACCGGGCCATCGAGATCGCCCGGGCGCCGTACCTGATGTTCCTCGACAGCGACGACGAACTCCCGCCGCGCGCGGTCGAGTTGCTGCTGGCCGCGCACCGCGAGCGGGAGGTGGACTTCGCGATGGGCGCGGTCCGCCGGGTCCGGGTGGACAACGGACGCCGCTCGACCTGGATGCCGCACCTGGTGGCCGAGCACCGCACGCTGGACGGCATCGAGGCCGACCCCCGGCTGCTGTTCGAGCACCTGTCGACCAGCAAGATGTACGCCCGCACGTTCCTGGACCGCCACCAACTCCGCTTCCCCGAGGGCATCCACTACGAGGACCAGCTGTTCTCGGCGCAGGCGTACTGCCTGGCGAAGGCGTTCACGATCATCCCCGATCCGGTGTACGTCTGGTACATCGAGCCGTTCGCGGCGGCCGCGTCGGCCTCCATCTCCAACCAGCGGCACAAGATCTCCAACGTCCGCGACCGGGTGCACGTGCAGCACCTGATCGACGACTTCCTGGTGGAGAGCGGGCATGCGGCGCTACGGGAGGACAAGGACTACAAGTTCCTCAAGCACGACTTCCGGATGTACGCGGGCGACCTGCCCTACCGGGACGAGGAGTGGCTGGAGTCCTTCGCCGAGATCATGAACCCGTACCTGGAGGCGCTCTCCCCGGGCGCGTACGCCCGCCTGCCGCGCTCCGAGCGGGTGGTCCTCCAGCTCCTGCGCGACGGCCGTCTGTCCGACGTCCGGCTGGCGGCGCGCGGCCTGGGCCACGGGGTGGCCCCGAGACACGTGACGTCCGACTCCTCCGGCGCCACCTACTGGGGCGACACCGTCCCTTCCTCCGACCCGGCCCGCCGCGAACTGGACGTCTCCGACCTGGAGTTGGACACCCGTCCCTTCCCCACCGCGCACTTCCGCCACGAGATCACGGAGCTGACGCAAGGCCCCGGAGCCTCTCTCACCCTCGCGATCCGCACCTACGACCCCGGCCTCCGCCTCCCCGTCGGCCCGCAGCGCGCCGCACTCCTGCTGGCACCCGGCCGGCGCCGTATGACGGTCCCGTTCCGCCTGGACCCGGTCCGCCCCGGCCTCTTCGAGGGCCGGGTCCGCCTGGACCTCGCCGCGGCCCGCATCCCGCTCCAGGGCTTCGACGGCGTCCGCCATCCTCTCCTGCGCCTGGAGCAGCAGGGCCTGGCCCACTCGGGCCTCCTGCTGGCCCCCCTGGACTTCCCGTCCATCACGGCCCCCGTCGCCTACCGCTCGGGCACGGCCCCCCACCAGGTCACCGTCGAACCGGAGGGCCGCACCCCCGGCCGTCTGCAGATCCGCTGGCAGCCGACCGGCGTGACGGCCCGGGTGATCCGCCCGGCGGCACAGAAGCTGGCCCGCCCGAAGGTCCGCAGGGCGATGCGACTGGTGTCGAGCCTGCTGAAGTAGAGAGGCCGGAACAAGACACGGGCCGAGAAAAGACAAAGGCAAGGAGATCTCCCACTCCTTGCCCTTCTCAACGTATAGCGCATGGGGGGCCTTGCGGCAAGGCCCGGGTCGTAGCGCAGAATCACCCGCCGAAGCCAGTACCTGCGGACATGGGGGATTCTTGATGATCGACGTGATCGTTGCCGGCGGCGGACCGACCGGCTTGATGCTGGCCGGCGAGTTGCGGCTGCACGGCGTGCACGTGGTCGTGCTGGAGAGGGAGTCGGAGCCGACCAGCGTGGTCCGCGCGCTCGGCCTGCACGCGCGCAGCATCGAAGTGATGGACCAGCGCGGTCTGCTGGACCGGTTCCACGCGCTCGGCCGGCAGTACCCGCTCGGCGGTTTCGGTTTCTTCGCCGGCATCAGCAAGCCGTCGCCGGTCCGGTTGGACTCCGCGCATGCGTACGTCCTCGGCATCCCGCAGCCCACGACCGATCGTCTGCTGACCGAGCGCGCCACCGAACTGGGCGCCGAGATCCGGCGCGGCTGCGAGCTGGTCGGGCTGAGCCAGGACGAGGACGGGGTGACCGCCGAGCTGGCCGACGGCACGCATCTGCGTGCGCGCTACCTCGTCGGCTGCGACGGCGGCCGGAGCACGGTGCGCAAGCTGCTCGGTGTCGGCTTCCCCGGTGAGCCCAGCAGGGTCGACACGCTGCTGGGCGAGGTCGAGCTGACCGCGTCGCCGGAGACGCTGACCGCCGTGATGGCCGAAGTCCGCAAGACCCAGCTGCGGTTCGGCGCCATGCCCCTCGGGGACGGGACGTACCGCGTCGTCGTGCCCGCCGAGGGGGTGGCTCAGGACCGCTCGGTCCCGCCGACCCTCGAAGAGGTCAGGCAGCAGCTGCAGGCGACCGCGGGCACCGACTTCGGCATCCACTCACCGCGCTGGTTGTCCCGCTTCGGCGATGGCACCCGGCAGGCCGAGCGCTATCGCGTCGGCCGGGTGCTGCTGGCCGGCGACGCCGCGCACATCCACCCGCCGACCGGCGGGCAGGGGCTCAACCTCGGCATCCAGGACGCGTTCAACCTCGGCTGGAAACTGGCTGCCGAGGTCGGCGGCCGGGCGCCGCAGGGGCTGCTGGACAGCTACCACACCGAACGGCACCCGGTGGCCGCCGACGTGCTGGAGAACACCCGCGCCCAGATGGAACTGATGTCCCTCGAACCGGGTGCCCGGGCAGTGCGCCGACTGGTGTCGGAGCTGATGGACTTCGAGGAGGTGAACCGGCACCTGCTGGAGAAGATCATCGCGATCGGGATCCGCTACGACTTCGGCGAGGGGCATGAACTCCTCGGCCGGCGGCTCCGGGACGTACAGCTGAAGCAGGGCCGCCTCTACGAGCTGATGCACGCCGGCCGCGGGCTGCTGCTCGACCAGGCCGGCCGGCTCTCGGTGGCGGGCTGGGCAGACCGGGTCGACCACGTCGTCGACGTCAGCGAGGAACTGGACGCGCCCGCGGTGCTGCTGCGGCCGGACGGTCACGTGGCGTGGGTCGGTGACGACCAGCAGGATCTGCTCAGCCGGCTCCCCCAGTGGTTCGGCGCTGCCACCGGCTGAGCACCTGTCAGGGCAGGACCTCGTACAGGACCTGCCCGTCCGGCCCCGTCGCCACCTGGCGCAGCCACGGCTGCGCGGACGACCTGCCGGCCACGACCCACCGCACCCCGTACTCCCGCAACACGGCCCGCCGGCCCTCGGCCGGCGTGCCCGCCGCGAAATACCGTCGCACCGCCGCATCCCGCCCCGCCTCGTCCGGCAGGAACACATCGGGATAGCCGGGAGCCACGGTGTACGGCCCGTACGCGGGAATCTGCCGGGCCGCGAGCGTCCGCGCCATGACCACATCCCCGTACTTCACCCAGGGCGTGATCCACTGGTAGCCCACCCACGGCGGCCGGTACTTCGCCGCGACCGCACTCGGCAGCGCGTCCCGCCCGACCACGTACCCGAGCGTCCCCACCTGCGCCCACGCCCCCACGGCCAGCGCGGCGCCGAGCACACACGCCCACCCCGCCCGCACCGCCCGCCGCCCCGCCGACACGAGCTCCAGCGCGGCGGCGAGCTGCGCCGGGATCAGCACGGCGGGCAGGGCCCGGCCCCACGAGTAGTGCCCGGTCAATCCACCCGCGACGAACACCAGCGCACCGAGGAGGAAGAAGAGGACCAGAGGGTCCCAGCGGTCCCGCCGCCACCGCAGGCCCAGAGCGACGACTCCCAGCAGGACCAGCCCGAACCGCCCGGCCAGGTGGTCGTACAGCGGCCGGTGGATCGCTTCGAGATCCACGCCCGCGGAGAAGAGCGCGAAGAAGTCGTAGTACGGCCAGAGCCACAGCAGCACCACGCCCAGGGCGAGCGCGGCGCCGAGCCGGACCAGCACCGCACGGCCGGGCCGTGCGGCGATCACCATGGCCAGCGCGCCAAGAGACGCCACCACCCCCGTGAACTGGTGGCACAGCAGGATCAGCCCCCACAGCAGCCCCAGCCCCAGCCACGCCCCCCATCCGGTCTCGGCACGCAGCGCCCGGGTGAGCCAGGCCCAGAAGTGGAAGGAGAGGCCGAGGGCCAGCACGCTGGGGTACGCGACCGTCAGCGCGAGCGAGTTGAGGCCGAGGAAGCCGCTCCAGTTGAACAGCAGCGGACCCCACAGGAAGACGAGGCACAGCATCGCCAGTGCCGGCGCGGCGCGATGGGCGCTGAGCGTGCGGACGTACCGCCACACGCCGGTGACCAGCAGCCCGAGGCTGACCAGCGCACCGATCCGCAGCACGTCGAACACCGACAGGCTGGTGATCCTGGCGAGGCAGCCCAGCAGCAGCATCCACGGCGAGTAGTACGGGCTCGGCGTATCGGCGTCGACCAGCGGGTTGCCGGGGTCCAGCAGGCTGTGCCGCAGCCGTTGCACGGTCGCCGCGTGCATCCCGAGATCGCCCGCCCACGGCAGACGGACGATCACCAGCAGCAGCAGGGCCAGGACCAGCACGGCGGCGGCCTGCGGCAGCGACCGTCCCGCGGCGGCGGCCTGGGGCAGCGACCGTCCCGCGGCGGCGGTGCTAGGCGGGGGCGAGGCGCGCATCCTGCGGCGCCGGCACGGGTGTTGCCGGGCGGGTCTCGGTGAGGATCACTGTCACAGCCCCGACCCTATCCGAAACGCACCGATAAGCAGGAAACGGTAAATTCGCCGCAGGGTTTTCCCTAAATGCGGGCAAGCCGTCGGCAAGTCGCGCGCAAGAAAGAGGGCGCCCCGGGCCGCGACCGGCCCGGGGCGCCCTCATCGCCGTACGGCTACGAGTGCGAGCGCAGCAGCGTCCGCATCGTGCGCATCGCCACCGACAGGTTGGCGAGGTCGAAGGCGTCCGAACCGCGGATCTCCTCCAGTGTGGTGCGCGCCCGGCTCAGGATCGCCGCGTTCGTCTGCTCCCAGGCACCGAAGCGCTGCTCGGGAGTCGACGTGCCGTTGCCGGCCGCCAGGACGTCCGCCGTGAGAGCCGAGTGGGCCGCGTACAGGTCCTCCCGGATGGAGGCGCGGGCCATCGACTGCCAGCGGTCGGCGCGGGGCAGCTCGATGATGCGGTCCATGAGCTGGGCGATGCCGAGGCGGTCGGCGAGGTCGTAGTAGACCTCGGCGACGTCCAGCGACTCCTTGCTCATGCGGTCGGCCACCGAGACGATGTCCAGCGCCGGGAAGGCGGAGGAGAACCCGGCCACGCGGGTGGCCAGCTCGTCCGGGACGCCGACCTCGGACAGCTCGTCGTACACGTGCTGGTACCACTCCAGGTCCGCGCCGCGCAGCAGCTTGGGCAGCTCCTGCCAGACCTGCTCGACCCGCTCGCCGAAGAACTCGACGGTCTCCGCGAGCTGCAGCGGCTGGGGCCGGTTGTTCAGCAGCCAGCGCGTACCGCGCTCGACCAGGCGGCGCGAGTGCAGCCGGATCCGGGTCTGGACGGCCGCGTCGACCTTGTTGTCCAGCTCCTCGACCGCGTCCCACACCGGCGCCGAGCGGAAGATCACGCGGGCCGCGGTCTGGGCGCGGACGATCTCCTCCAGCGAGGCGCCGGTCTCCTCGCGCAGCCGGTGCAGGTACGTCGTACCGCCCGTGTTGACCGTGTCGTTGACCAGCACCGTCGTGGTGATCTCGCGGCGCAGCGGGTGACCGTCGACCGCGTCCGCGAACCGCTCGCGCAGCGCCGTCGGGAAGTAGGCGTGCAGCAGGCTGCGCAGGTACGGGTCGTCCGGCAGCGTGGTGTGCAGCAGCTCCTCGGCGACCGTGATCTTCGTGTAGGCCAGCAGCACGGCCGTCTCCGGGCCGGTCAGGCCCTGGGCCTGGCCCAGGCGCTCACGGATCTGACGGTCCGTGGGAAGGAACTCCAGCGCCCGGTCCAGGTGGCCCTCGCGGACCATGTGGCGGATGAACCGCTGCTGCGCGTGCAGCATGTCCTTGGACTGGGCCAGCGCGTTGGCGAGCGCCACGTTCTGCGCGTAGTTGTTGCGCAGCACCAGCGACCCGACCTCGTCGGTCATCTCGGCGAGCAGCTTGTTGCGCTGCTTGACGGTCATGTCGCCGTCCGCGACCAGGCCGTTGAGCAGGATCTTGATGTTCACCTCGTGGTCGGAGGTGTCCACGCCCGCGCTGTTGTCGATCGCGTCGGTGTTGATCCGGCCGCCGTGCAGCGCGAACTCGATGCGGCCGAGCTGGGTCAGGCCCAGGTTGCCGCCCTCGCCGACGACCTTGACGCGCAGGTCGCGGCCGTCGACGCGGATGGAGTCGTTGGCCTTGTCGCCGACGTCGGCGTTGGACTCGGCGGACGACTTCACGTAGGTGCCGATGCCGCCGTTCCACAGCAGGTCCACCGGCGCGTGGAGGATCGTCTTCATCAGGTCGGCCGGGGTCATCTTGGAGATCTTCTCCTCGATGCCCAGCGCCTCCCGGATGTGCGCGTTGAGCGGGATCGCCTTGGCGGTCCGCGGGAAGATCCCGCCGCCTGCCGACAGCAGCTCGGTGTTGTACTCCTCCCAGCTGGAGCGGGGCAGCTCGAACAGGCGGCGGCGCTCGGCGTAGGAGGTGGCCGCGTCCGGGTTCGGGTCGATGAAGATGTGCCGGTGGTCGAAGGCGGCGACCAGGCGGATGTGCTCGCTCAGCAGCATGCCGTTGCCGAACACGTCACCGGACATGTCACCGATGCCGACGACCGTGAAGTCCTCGGTCTGCGTGTCCACGCCCAGCTCGCGGAAGTGCCGCTTCACGGACTCCCAGGCGCCGCGCGCGGTGATGCCCATGCCCTTGTGGTCGTAACCGGCCGAGCCGCCGGAGGCGAAGGCGTCGCCCAGCCAGAAGTTGTACTTCTCGGCGACCCCGTTGGCGATGTCCGAGAACGTCGCCGTGCCCTTGTCCGCCGCGACCACCAGGTAGGTGTCGTCGCCGTCGTGCCGCACCACGTCCTGCGGCGGCACGACCTCGCCGGCCACCATGTTGTCGGTGATGTCGAGCAGCGCCGAGATGAACGTCTTGTAGCTGGCGATGCCCTCGGCCAGCCATGCGTCCCGGTCGACGGCCGGGTCCGGCAGCTGCTTGGCGACGAAGCCGCCCTTGGCGCCGACCGGCACGATGACGGTGTTCTTCACCATCTGCGCCTTGACCAGGCCGAGGATCTCGGTACGGAAGTCCTCACGGCGGTCCGACCAGCGCAGACCGCCTCGGGCAACCTTGCCGAAGCGCAGGTGCACGCCCTCGACACGCGGCGAGTACACCCAGATCTCGTACGCCGGGCGCGGCGCGGGCAGGTCCGGGATGGCCTGCGGGTCGAACTTCATGGACACGTACTCGTGCGGCTGGCCGCCGAGCGCCTCCTGGAAGAAGTTCGTGCGCAGGGTCGCCTTGATGACGGTCAGGAAGGAGCGCAGGATGCGGTCCTCGTCCAGGCTCGCCACCTGGTCCAGGGCCGCGTCCAGCTCCTCCTGCAGGGCGTCGGTGATCTCGAGACCGGCCTTCTGCCGGTCCGGGGACATCCGCGCCTCGAACAGGGAGACGAGGAGCCGGGTGGTGTGGACGTTGTTGCGGAGGGTGTCCTCCATGTAGTCCTGGCTGAAGGTGGAGCCGGCCTGCCGCAGGTACTTGGCGTACGTACGCAGCACCATCGCCTGCCGCCAGGTCAGTCCGGCGCTCAGCACGAGGGAGTTGAAGCCGTCGTTCTCCGCCTGGCCGGTCCAGGTCGCGTAGAACGCCTCCTGGAACCGCTCACGGCCGTCCTCGCCGAGGTAGTCGCCGTTGCCGCCGCCCAGCGCCTTGGGCATGCGCAGGCCGAAGTCGTAGATCCAGGCGATGGTGCGGTCCGCGCAGCGCAGCTCGTACGGCCGCTCGTCCACGACCTCGACACCGAGCCGGTTGAGGACCGGGAGCACGGAGGACAGGGAGACCGCGTCGCCCTTGCGGTAGATCTTGAAGCGGCGCTCGCCGGGGGCGGCGCCCACCGGCTCGTACAGGCTCAGCGAGAAGTCGTTGCCCTTCTCGCAGCTCAGCCGCTCCAGGTGGACCAGGTCGGCGACCGCCGCGCGCGGCGTGTGGTCGGCCTTGTAGCCCTCGGGGAAGGAGTTGCCGTTGTAGTAGCGGCGCAGCAGTTCGGCGGCGCGCTCCTCGCCGCACTCGGCGTTCAGCGCCTCGGCGAACCCGTCCGCCCAGGAGCGGGCGGCCTCGACCAGGCGGGCCTCGATGCGGTCCTTGTCGGCGTCCGACAGCTCGGGCAGCTCGGTGCCCGGCGGGACGCGGACGACGAAGTGCAGCCGGGACAGGATCGACTCCGTGTTCCAGGCGGTGAAGTCGACGCTGATGCCGCCGAGCTCCTCCTTCAGGATGTCGATGATCCGCAGCCGGACGCCGGTGGTGTAGCGGTCGCGCGGGAGGTAGACGAGGGCCGAGTAGTAGCGGCCGTACTCGTCCTGGCGCAGGTAGAGCCGGAGCCGGCGGCGTTCCTGCAGGTAGAGGACGCTCGTCACGATGGACTGCAGCTCGGCGGGCGGGGTCTGGAACAGCTCGTCGCGCGGGTAGGTCTCCAGGATCTGGAGCAGGTCGCGGCCGTCGTGGCTGTTGGGCGAGAACCCGGCGCGCTCCAGGACCTCGTCGACCTTGCGGCGGATGACCGGGACCCGGCGGACGGACTCGGTGTAGGCGGCGGACGAGAACAGGCCGAGGAAGCGGCGCTCGCCGACGACGTTGCCGTCCGCATCGAACTTCTTGACGCCGATGTAGTCCAGGTACGACGGCCGGTGCACGGTGGCCCGGCTGTTGGCCTTGGTCAGCACGAGCAGCTTGTGCTCGCGGGCCTTGGCGCGGGCGTCGGCCGGCAGCCGCTCGAAGGAGGGGCTGACCGGGTGCTGGTCGTCCTCGGAGTGGTGCGGGTCGGCGCGCAGTATGCCGAGGCCGGTGCCGGGGACGGCGGCCAGCGTGTCGTCGTCGCGCAGCTGGTACTCGCGGAAGCCGAGGAAGGTGAAGTGGTCGGCGGACAGCCAGCGCAGCAGCTCGCGTGCCTCCTCGACCTCGGGCGTGGGAAGGTCGCCCGGCCGGGGCTCGCTCTCCAGGCCGTCGGCGATCCGGACCGCCGCGTCCCGCATCTTCTCCCAGTCCTCGACGGCCTCGCGGACGTCGGACAGGACGCGCAGCAGGTCGGCGGTGATCTGCTTCAGATCGGCGCGATCGGTCTCGCGGTCGGTCTCGACGTGGATCCAGGACTCGATGTGCGCGTCGTGCGGGAGGTCGCCGCTGGGCGCGGTGGGCAGGACCTCGATGAGCCTGCCGGTGAGGTCGCGCCGGACGACGATCTGCGGGTGGATGACGACGTGGATGCCGCGTCCCTGCCGGGTCAGCTCATTGGTGACCGAGTCGACGAGGAAGGGCATGTCGTCGGTGACGACCTCCACGACGGTGTGGCTGCAGGTCCACCCGTTCTCCTCCACGGTCGGGGTGTGCACCCGGACGTTCGCGGTGCCCTGGGGGCGGGTCTCGGCGAGCCGGTAGTGCGAGACCGCGGCGCCGAAGACGTCGACCGGGTCGCGGTCGGAGAGGTCTTCCGGGGCGGTGTGCAGGTAGTAGCGCTGGAGGAACGCGAGCACGGATTCGGTGTCGGGAGCGCCGGCCGTGCCCTCGCCCGTCGTCCCGGTCGGTAGGTGCCCCCCGACCGGGCTGTTCTCAGCTACCCGGGCGGCCCGTTCGAGCAGCTCGGCCTTGGCTTCGTCCAGCTTGGTCTGCATTGTCCTCTGGCTCCTGTCGCGCGCCGTTGCGTGACGTAGAAGGAAAAACGGTCTCTTCCCCTCCGGCTCGACGCCACGGCCCGGGGTGTCCGGTCCGGTCCGACGCTATGCCGCGAGGTGAGATGAGCGGGGGGTATTCGGCCATTCTTGGCACGCCCGTCAGTTGTGACGCTGCTCTCGGCACCGTCGCTTCCCGGGCCGTCCTCGGCGTCCTGGGGGCTTCTGTGCCCCCGTCCCGCCCGCGAAGACCAGCGACCGCCGCCCGGTCACGGAGGTGTTCCGTGCAACCCGGGCGCAGGGCAGGAGCAGAAGTGCCCCCGCGAGATATCGCGCTGATCACGCCACAAGGCTATCGCTCCCTACCCGGGGCCCGTCATGAGCCGTATGTGTACAAAACCAGGGGGTGAAGTTTGACGTTCTGCACAGCGGCAACGCGGGGGCAGGTGACGTATCCAGCCACACACCCGCGTGGATCCGGTCATGTACCGGTGAGGATGCGGCGGAATGCCGGGGTCCGAACACGGTCGGGGGTCCGGTCGGGTGTCCGCGGCCCATCGGGTCGCGCGCGGACGGCCCGGGCCGCACCCTGAAAGCGACGGGCCCTCTTGGCAGGCGCGCCCCTGGAAGGCACGTTGGCCCACAACAGTGCCCGTCCCCCGTGGAGGGGACCGTGCCGCCCGGGAGGAACCGACATGCCCGCGAAGATCCTCATCATCACCGGCGACGCAGCGGAGTCCCTGGAAGTCCTCTATCCCTACCAGCGCCTGCGCGAGGAAGGCTACGAGGTCGACGTCGCGGCCCCCACCCGCAAGACGCTCCGCTTCGTCGTCCACGACTTCGAGCCCGGTTACGACACCTACACCGAGAAGCCCGGCTACACCTTCCCCGCCGACCTCGCCTTCTCCGAGGTCGACCCGGGTCAGTACGCGGCCATCGTCATCCCCGGCGGCCGGGCCCCCGAATATCTGCGCAACGATCCCGAGCTACGCAAGATCCTCAAGGCCTTCTTCGACGCCGACAAGCCCGTCGCCCAGATCTGCCACGGCCCCCTGCTCACCGCCGCGATCGACGGCCTCCGCGGCCGCCGGGTGACGGCGTACCCGGCCCTGGAACTGGACATGCAGACCGCGGGAGCGCACTTCGAGGACGCCGAGGCGGTGGTGGACGGCACCCTGGTCTCGGCCCGCGCCTGGCCGGACCATCCGGCGTGGATGCGGGAGTTCCTCAAGGTGCTGCGAGCCAAGTCGACCGGCGACGTGGCCATGTGAGCCAACCGGCGCAGCTGCGGGCTGTCGTGCCGCTGGAACGGCACGGGCCGCTCCGCTCACGCCGCCAGCCGCTGCGCCTCCGCCACCGCCTCGGCCAACGTGTCCACCACCGGCACCCCGACCTCCTCCAGGCTGGCCCGGCTGTGCGAACCCCCCGTGTACAGCACGGCCCGCGCCCCCACGTGCCGTGCAGCCACCGCGTCGTCCGCGGCATCACCGATCACGACGGTCCGCGCGGCCTCCACCGCCCCGGACAGCGCCTCCAGATGCCGCACCATGTGTTCGGCCTTGCTGCCGCCGGACGGCCCCGTACGCCCGTCGACACGTATGAAGTGCGCCTCGATCCCGAAGCCGCGCACCAGCGGCACCAGCTCCTCGTGCCCGTACATGCTCAGCAGCGACTGGCTGTGCCCCGCCGACCGCCACCCCGCGAGCAGTTCGACCGCGCCCTCGGTGAGCCCGCACAGGGCCCTCTGCTCCGCGTAGTACCGGTGGAAGACCACGTCCATCAGCTCCCACTCGGCGTCCGTGGGCAGCCGGCCGAGCAGCCGCTCGTAGAACTTCGGCACCGGCACGCAGTACAGCGCCCGGTACTGCTCCAGCATGATCGGCGCCAGCCCCAGCTCGGCGAAGGCCGCGTTCGTCGCCCCGATGATCGCGGCATTGTCGTGGAACAGCGTCCCGTTCCAGTCCCAGACAATGTGCGCGCTTCCGTGCATCCCCATGCCGAAAACCGTACCCGCCCCCACTGACATTCGCGGCCGGCAGCCGCCCCGAGGCCCGGTCAGGCCAGGTCGGGGGTCGGGTCAGGTCTGGGGTCGGGTCAGGTCAGGGGTCGGGTCAGGTCAGGACCGCTCAGGCCCGGTCCACCAGATTCGGGATCTCCTGCGTGGCGAACCACAGCAGTTCATGATCGTCGGCCTCGTCCACGACGAACTGCGCGTCGTCGTCACCGCCGTCGGCCGCCTCCAGCGCCTGGGCCGCCGCGGCCACGTCCTTTTCCGCCTCGTCGGCGTCGACGTGCACCGCCGCCGCCTTCGCGAGCGCCACCGTACGGGCCACCGTCACCTCGCCGAGCGCGGCCGGGTCGAGCCCACGGTCCGGGTCCGCCATGGCGGCGCCGTCGGGCACGTCGACGGCGACCACGACCCGGCGCCGTACCGCACCCGCATCGGCCGCCAGCAGCCGCAGCGAGGCCAGCGCGGCCCTGCTGAGCGCCGCGTACTCCAGCTCCTCGATGTCGTCGGAGAGGTACCACTCACGCAGAGCGGGCGTGACGGCGTACGCGACGAAGGGGCCGGTCCCCAGCTCGCCCGTCCTGTGCGCCTCGGCGAGACCGGGGAGGGTCAGGGGGACGTAGACGCGCATGGCTGGCCGCTCTTTCCTGGTCACCGACGGGCCTTCAGGATACGTGCGGCCGTCCCCTTTCGAGCCCCCACCCGCACCCCCGGCCGCGTCCACCCCGCGCCCCGCACCTCACCCTGTCCCACCGCTCAGCCACGGGGCATCACGGGTCCCTCGCCACCCGGATAGGTGAACGTATCCGGCCCTCGCCGCCCGCCCCGCCTTCCTTGCAGCGGCCGCCCCGACCCCCGTACAAGATCCCCACCAGCGAGTTACCGCCCGGTACGTTCCGGGCCCGCCGAACGGGGACCCCCATGAACAAGGTCATGAGCCGCACCGCCCAGCCCCGCCCGCACCACCGCCCTCCGACCCGCCGCGACTCCCGCCGTCCGGGCAGCACGCCACCCCGCAATCCCGTCCACGGGAGGGCCGCTACGACGCCGACGGCGGCCGTGAGGCAGCCACGCCCCACCGACGTCTTCGCCGACCGTCTGCTGGCCGTCCTCAGCGGCCAGCGCCCCGTCCACTGGATGCTCCGGCACACGGCAGGCCCCGCCTACGACAATCTCGCCCGCCTCGCCGAGCGGGGCCTCCTGCGCACCCGTGGCACCCGCCCCGTCGTCCACGACATCGGCTACTACGTCGCCCGCGCCGGAGCCCTGGAGGTCTTCGCCCGCATCGCCGCCGGCAACCAGCTGCGCGCCATGGCCTTCCGCCTGGAACAGGGCCCGGACCACCGCTGGCGCTGCACGGCAGTGGAACTGGAAGGCGCCAGGCCCCCGCACACTTCCGAGGACTAGCCCACCGGAAGAACCTGCGTAGCTGCACTCCCCCGTGCCCACGCAAAAGGGCCGGGCCCCCGAAGGAGACCCGGCCCGAAAGCAACGGCTAAGCCACCGCAGCTCACTTCTTGCGGCGACGCCCGCCCTTGGCCTGCCGACGCCGCTCAGCCCGCGTCAGCCCGTCCGACTCGGAGCGCACCGGCTCGTCGTCCTCGAGGTCGCGCTCCACGATGCCGCCCTCGCCGTCCACGGTCGGCGCGGAGAAGTGCAGTTCCCGGCGCTGCGGAACATCCAGGCCCTTGGCCCGGATCTCCGGACGCGCGCCCGCCTGCGCCGGCACGGTGTCCTGGACACCCTCCGGCACCGGCTGGGCCTCCTCGACCGGAACCTCCTCGACCTGCTGCTCGACCTGGACCTCCAGGTTGAACAGGTAGCCGACGGACTCCTCCTTGATGCCCTCCATCATGGCGGTGAACATGTCGAAGCCCTCGCGCTGGTACTCGACCAGCGGGTCCTTCTGCGCCATCGCGCGCAGGCCGATGCCCTCCTGGAGGTAGTCCATCTCGTAGAGGTGCTCGCGCCACTTGCGGTCGAGGACCGACAGCACGACCCGCCGCTCCAGCTCCCGCATGATCTCGGAGCCGAGCTGCGTCTCGCGCGTCCCGTACTGCTCGCGGATGTCGTCCTTGATGGACTCGGAGATGAACTCGGCGGTCAGACCTGCCCGGTCACCGGCTGCCTCCTCCAACTCCTCGATGGTGACCTTCACCGGGTAGAGCTGCTTGAAGGCACCCCACAGCCGGTCCAGGTCCCAGTCCTCGGGGAAGCCCTCGGCGGTCTCCGCACCGATGTACGCGTCGATGGTGTCGTCCATGAAGTGCTGCACCTGCTCGTGCAGGTCCTCGCCTTCCAGGACGCGGCGGCGCTCGCCGTAGATGACCTCGCGCTGCCGGTTGAGCACCTCGTCGTACTTCAGAACGTTCTTACGGGTCTCGAAGTTCTGCTGCTCGACCTGCGACTGCGCGGACGCGATCGCGCGCGTGACCATCTTGTTCTCGATCGGCACATCGTCCGGCACGTTCGCCATCGACATCACGCGCTCGACCATCTGGGCCTTGAACAGGCGCATCAGGTCGTCGCCCAGCGACAGGTAGAAGCGGGACTCACCCGGGTCACCCTGACGGCCGGAGCGACCGCGCAGCTGGTTGTCGATACGACGCGACTCATGCCGCTCGGTGCCCAGCACGTACAGCCCGCCGAGGTCCTTGACCTCCTCGAACTCGGCCTTGACCGCCTGCTCGGCCTTCTCCAGAGCGGCGGGCAGTGCCTGCGCCCACTCCTCGATGTGCTCCTCGGGGTCGAGGCCGTGCTGACGCAGCTCGGCCTCCGCGAGGTCGTCGGGGTTGCCGCCGAGCTTGATGTCCGTACCACGGCCGGCCATGTTGGTGGCCACGGTCACGGCGCCCTTGCGGCCGGCCTGGGCGACGATCGACGCCTCACGCTCATGGTGCTTGGCGTTCAGCACCTCGTGCTGGATGCCGCGCTTGGAGAGCTGCTGCGAGAGGTACTCCGACTTCTCGACGGACGTCGTGCCGACGAGAATCGGCTGGCCCTTCTCGTGCTTCTCGGCGATGTCGTCGACGACCGCCTCGAACTTCGCGACCTCGGTGCGGTAGATCAGGTCCGACTGGTCCTTGCGGACCATCGGCCTGTTCGTCGGGATCGGGACCACGCCGAGCTTGTAGATCTGGTGGAACTCGGCGGCCTCGGTCATCGCCGTACCGGTCATGCCGGAGAGCTTGCCGTAGAGGCGGAAGAAGTTCTGCAGGGTGATCGTGGCGAGGGTCTGGTTCTCGTCCTTGATGTCCACCCCTTCCTTCGCCTCGATCGCCTGGTGCATGCCCTCGTTGTAGCGGCGGCCGGCGAGGATACGGCCGGTGTGCTCGTCGACGATCATGACCTCGCCGTCGATGACGACGTAGTCCTTGTCCTTCTTGAAGAGTTCCTTGGCCTTGATGGCGTTGTTCAGGTAACCCACGAGCGGGGTGTTCACCGACTCGTAGAGGTTGTCGATGCCCAGCCAGTCCTCGACCTTGGAGACACCGGCCTCGTGGATGGCGACCGTGCGCTTCTTCTCGTCGACGTCGTAGTCGCCGGTCTCCTCGAGGCCCTTGAGCGGGTTGCCCGCCTCGCCCTTCTTCAGGCGCGTGACCAGCTTGGAGAAGTCGCCGTACCACTTGGTGGCCTGGTCGGCCGGGCCGGAGATGATCAGCGGCGTCCGGGCCTCGTCGACCAGGATGGAGTCGACCTCGTCGACGATGGCGAAGTTGTGGCCGCGCTGCACCAGCTCGTCCTTGGACCACGCCATGTTGTCGCGCAGGTAGTCGAAGCCGAACTCGTTGTTCGTGCCGTACGTGATGTCGCACTCGTACTGCTCGCGGCGCTGGGCCGGCGTCATGTTGGCCAGGATGCAGCCGACGTTCAGGCCCAGGAACTTGTGGACGCGGCCCATCATCTCGGAGTCGCGCTCGGCCAGGTAGTCGTTGACCGTGATCAGGTGGACGCCCTCTCCGGAGAGGGCGTTCAGGTACGCGGGCAGCGTGCCGACGAGGGTCTTGCCCTCACCGGTCTTCATCTCGGCCACATAGCCGAGGTGGAGGGCGGCGCCACCCATCAGCTGCACGTCGTAGTGCCGCTGGCCGAGGACGCGCTTGGCGGCCTCCCGGACGGTGGCGAACGCCTCGGGGAGCAGGTCGTCCAGGCTCTCACCGTCGGCGTACCGCTGCTTGTACTCGTCGGTGAGAGCCCGCAGCTCGGCGTCGGAGAGGTCGACGAAGTCCTCTTCGATGGAGTTGACCTGGTCCGCGATGCGGTGCAGCTTGCGCAGGATCTTGCCTTCGCCTGCACGCATGATCTTCGAGAGGACGGACACGGGGGCTGGTCTCCTTGCCGGTCGGGCCTGGGACGGTCGGTTTTCCTTTGGACATACTGAGCAACGGCCATCGTATGCGAGGACCCGGCCGCGCCGGGAGGCCTGGCGGCTCGACGGCTGCTTCACTCGGTCAAACGGGCGGGGCGCACGGATAGTGCCGCGTCGGCGCAAGGAATTGCGCGAATCGTGATCACTCGCTCACGCACCGCGAAAAACCCTGGCGGCGCACCGGCCACCCGCGCAGAATCGGCCGATGGAACCCGTCACGCTCGCCACCGAACGCCTCGTGCTGCGCACCGTCGGCCCGGACGACACCGAAGCGGTGTACGCGGCCGCCCAGGACCCCGACATGCAGCGCTGGATCTCCCAGTTCCCGTCGCCCTATCTCCGCGAGCACGCCGAGAGCTTCACCGGGCAGACGGTGCCCGACGGCTGGGCGCACGACTCGATGTACACCTTCGGCGTGTTCCTGGCCCGAGGAGAGCTGGCGGGGATGCTCGGCATCACGATGCGTGCGCTGGGTGTCGGCGAGGTCGGCTTCTGGGCCGTCAAGGAGCACCGTGGCCGCGGCTACATCACCGAGGCCACCCTCGCCGCTGCCCGCTGGGCCTTCACCGTGCTGTCCGTCGACCGTCTGGAGTGGCGTGCGGAGGTCGGCAACGGCCCCTCGCGCGCGGTGGCCGAGCGCGCCGGTTTCACCGTCGAGGGCACCCTGCGCTCGGCCATCAACAACAACGGAGTGCGCCGGGACTGCTGGGTCGGCTCCCTGCTCCCGTCGGACCTGAGCCTGCCGTCGACAGCACCGTACCTGCCCGCCCGGACCTGACCCCATCCGGACGAAACCCCAGGTCATCCGCCATTGTCAGTGCCACCCTCTATCGTCCGACGCATGACGACCCTTCCGCGTCCCACCACCAGCCTCACCGCGGACGACGCCCGCCGTATCGCCCTGCGGGCCCAAGGCTTCCTGGGGGCGCCCGACCGGCGGGCCGGTGTTCGCGGGGTGCTCCGCCACCTCGGCGCGGTCCAGCTGGACACCATCTCGGTCCTGGCCCGCTCCCACGAACTGATTCCGTACGCCCGCCTCGGCTCGGTCGGCCGCAAGACCGTCGAGGCCGCCTACTGGAAGGACACTCACGCCTTCGAGTACTGGTCGCACGCGGCGTGCATCCTCCCGGTCGAGGAGTGGCCCCACTTCGCGTTCCGCCGTCGCGCCTACCGCAACCGCCCCCACTGGAACCACGAGCTTCCCGACGGCGCCTACGACCAGGTCGTCAAGCAGCTGCGCGCGGAAGGCCCCCTGACGGCCACGGAGTTGGGCGGTGCGAAGAAGACCAACGACTGGTGGGACTGGTCCGGCACCAAGGTCGCCGTCGAGCGCGCGCTGATGTACGGCGAGGTGGTGTGCGTCGAGCGCCGCGGCTGGAAGCGGGTGTACGACCTCGCCGAGCGCGCGATCCCGGACACGCTGCTGCACGACGACCTGGACGACACCGAGTGCGTGCGCCGTCTGGTCCGGCTGGCCGGTGAGTCCCTCGGGGTCGGCACGCGCGCGGACATCGCGGACTACCACCGTCTCAAGGGCGAACAGGTCGACGCGGTGATCGCCGACTCGGGTCTGGTGCCGGTCGAGGTGGCGGGCTGGTCCAAGCCGGCCTGGGCGGACCCTGAGGCGCTCGCCGCACCGCCGCGCGGCCGTCACCGCACCACACTGCTGTCCCCGTTCGACTCCCTGATCTGGGAGCGTGCGCGCACGGAGCGGATCTTCGGTTTCACCCACCGTCTGGAGGCCTACGTCCCCAAGCCGAAGCGGGTCTACGGCTACTTCGCGATGCCGGTCCTGGCCGGCGGCCTGCTGGTCGGCCGAGTCGACCCGGCCCGCGAGGGCCACACCCTGGTGGCCAAGCAGGTCACCCTGGACGGGCCGAAGGCGGTCCCTGCGGTGGCGCAGGCTCTGGTCGAGGCGGCGACCTGGGTGAACTGCACGGACGTCCGCGTGGAACGCGTGGACGCACCCGAACTCCGCGAGCCCCTCACCCGGGAACTCGCCACCCTCATCGGCTAGGCCGCCCTAGGCCTAGCGGATCTCGAGGATCTTCTCCCGCATCGCGTAGACCACCGCTTCCATCCTGGAGTGCAACTGCAGCTTCTCCAGGATGTTGCGGACGTGGTTCTTCACGGTGTTCTCGGAGATGAACAGCTCCTTCGCGATGTCCCGGTTGTTCATCCCGGTGGCGACGAGCTTGAGGACCTCCAGCTCGCGATCGGTCAGCCGCGGCGCGGGCACCAGCCGGCGTTCGTCGGTGCGCTGGATCATCGACTTGAACTCGGTGAGCAGTTTGGACGCCATGGACGGGCTGATCTGCGACTGCCCGTCGGCCACCGCGCGAATGGCGGTGGCCACCTCGTCCGTGGAGATCTCCTTGAGGAGATATCCGGTCGCGCCCGCCTTGATGGCGTCGTAGAGGTCGGCCTCCTCGTCGCTGATCGTCAGCATGATGATCTTTGCGCTGGGCGCGACCTCCTTGATGGAGGTGCAGGCCTCGATCCCGCCGCGCTTGGGCATCCGTACGTCCATCAGCACGATGTCGGGCAGCAGGTCCGCTGCCTTGTCGACGGCTTCGGCGCCGTCGCCCGCCTCGCCGACGACCTGGATGTCCTCCTCGGCCGCGAGCACGATCTCCAGGCCACGGCGGAAGAGGGCGTGGTCGTCCACGACCAGGACTCTGATCGGCTCCTTGCGCGAGGAGCCCGGGTCCGGGCCTGTGCCGATGACACCGTCGTCGGCGTCAGCGTCTCGCATCGGTCCGAAGGTGTCCGCCATCGTTCCTCCCCCTGAAGGCTGTGGCCTGTGGTTCTGTGCCATCGCCAACCCAAGGCAGCGGCCCACCGGTTGGGCCGGTCCGGCCATGATTTCATGCCTGGACGACACCGAGGTGACGAGCGGGGCGCGAACTGGTCGCACACCGGTGCCCCTGGGGGCGCACACGCGCTTCCAGGGGCACAGGCTCAGCTTCGGCCGGGTGGATCAGCCACCCAGCGTGCCCCCTGCCGCCGGGGGCTGCGCCTCAGTGACCATCGGGTCCGTGCTGAGGTGGATGACGCCGTAGTCGTAGGCGTGTCGCCGGTAGACGACGCTCGGTTCCTTGGTCTCCGAGTCGACGAACAGGTAGAAGTCGTGGCCGACCAGTTCCATCTCGTAGAGGGCCTGGTCGAGGCTCATCGGGGAGGCGACGTGGGTCTTCTCGCGGACGATCAGGGGACCTTCGCCCTTGACCTCCAGCGAGCCGATCTTCTTGGTCGGCACTCCGTCCGTCTCGTCCTCGTGGACGGGGAGGCCGTTGCCGTTGAGCGTCGCCGCGCCCGGGACGTGGTCGGGAACCTCGGCCGCCGAGATCCGACGTGCGCCGCGGCGCGAGAAACGCTTGTCGTGCTGCTTGCGCAGCCGAGCGTCCAGCTTCTCCGCCGCCAGGTCGAGTGCCGCGTACGGATCGCTGGCCGCTGCCTCCGCCCGGATCACCGGGCCGCGGGAGCGGAGCGTGATCTCCACTCGGTCGCACCGGTCGGCTTGACGGGGGTTGGGCTCCTTGGACACCTCGACGTCGAGGCTGATCACCTTGCCGTCGAGCTTCTGGATCTTCTCCAGCTTCAGCTTCTCGGCCACGTGCTTGCGGAACCGCTCGGGCACCTCGGTCTTGCGGCCCTTGACGACGATGTCCACGCAGAACTCCGTTCCCGGATCGCTCCGCTCCAGCGGCGGAGCGTCTCCCTTTTGCACCAGGTTCCGGTGAGCCCCGGAACCTCGGACTCGGTGACTTCCACCTCCTCCTCCCCCATGGGCAAGATCTCCACCCCGAGGCCGCGGATGATTCGGAAAACCCGCAGCACAGCACTCGGATATGAGAGGTGCGGCCTGCGCCTTTCCTCACAACCGAACATATCTCGCCCGGACGGATGTCGTCACCCTCTACTGCGGCGTACCTCCGTTCAGGTGAATTAACCCTCTCACTACCTGCAACGATGCACGTGCAGGCTCAGTTCCTGCCTATTTCGAAAGAATCCCACGGAGCAGCGATCACGGCCGCATGGAGCACCTCTCCGATGGCGTTCGGCACCGTCTTTTCCGGTGCACCATGCACCCACTTCTCTCTCCCCGACCGTACTCCGATCCGTCGTTCCCCCCTTCCTTCCCGAGAAGCGGCCTCATACACGGTCGTACCCCCATCACGGCGGAATCCAGCTCCCTCCCGCAGGGCCCGCGCCGCCTCCGCAAGGCTCGCGCCGGTCGTCATCAGGTCGTCGACGACCACGACCCGGCCCCCGCCGAGCAGCCGGACCCCGCCCGCCGTCACCTCCAGCGCGCCCGCGAGGTTCTCCAGGCGCTGCCGGGCGTCCAGCCCCGCCTGGTCGGCCACGGCCCGCCGCTGCCGCAGCACGGCGGCCACCCGGGCCGGTGTCCCGGTGCGCCGCAGCTCCCCGGCCGCCGCGAGTGCCATGCGGCGCACCGGATCGTGCCCGCGTGCCCGCACGGCCCACCGGGCGGAGGGCACAGGGACGAGCACCACGGCCCCTGGCGCCTGCCGTCCCGCCACGGCACCTGGCCCCCGACCGCCCGCCGCCGCGTCATCGAGCCCCAGCTGTCCCATCGGCAGGCCATCGGGCCCCAGCCGTCCGGCCCGTACGCCATCGGGCCCGCCGGGCCGGAGGCTCGCGCGTACGGCCCCCGCCAAGGCCGTGCCCAGGGGCCTCGCGAGCGCCAGGGCACCCCGCTCCTTGTGGGCGAGAAGGAGCGCCCGCACCTCACCCGCGTACGCGGCCGCCGCGTGCACCACCGGCAGCCCGGCCGGCTCCGGGACCGGCCGAACCCGCCGCGGCGCGGCTCCGCCCAGGGCCCTGCGGCACCGCGGACACAGCTCCGTACGAAGTGCCCCGCAGCCTGCGCACTCGGCCGGCAGCACCAGGTCGGTGAGGTCCTGCCACCACCTCCGCATGCCCACCACTGTGCCAACCCCCGGGACGACCGACCACCCCTGTGGAAAACGCCCTGTGGATACCCCGGAAGAACGCTCGTGGCTCATCACCCACACGGGTGACAGCGATGCGGACATCCCGCCCGGGCCTCCCGGCCTCGGACAGGCTCAGCCCGGATAGACCGGTGCCGTCCCGTCCTTGTCCACCTTCTGCCACTGAGCCCCGGACGGCAGTCGTACGATCCCGTCCTCCGAGTAGGCCACCAACGGCACCCGTTCGTCCTCGGACGCGGCGATCGCCTTGACACCGGACAGGGCGGCGGGCGCCGGACCGTCCAGCGTGGAGCCGTCGACCTGGACGTACCGCATCTGATGCACGCCCCCCTGCTCCAGGCCGACCACGACGAGCCGGCTGTCCCCGGCCCAGGACATGGCGGTGACCTGCTCCAGGTCAGGGGCGGACGAGCGCAGTTCGACGACCGCGGGACGCGCCCCCGACCTGTCCCCGCGCTCGATCCGGCCGAGGAGCAGCGACTGCTTGTCGTCCTTCTCCACGACCAGCGCCACCCGCACCCCGTCGGCGGCCACCCGCACGTCCTGGATGCGTCCGGCCAGGTCCGGGATGGTCACCTCCACCGGCTTGCCGAAGCCCTGGTCCAGGACGTACAGCTTCGGATGGCGTGGGTCGCGGTCAGCCACCCACAGGTCGCCGCGGGCGTCCCAGCTCGGCGTGGTCAGCCGGTCGGTCGCGGTCGCCCCATGGCTGGTGACCACCGCATCCCCGGGCGAGCCGCCGGTCGCCAGCGAGGTCACGTACAGCCCCCTGCCGTCGGCGCCGACCCCGGCCACGGTGTGCTCGTCCCGTGAGACGGCCACCGACTGCAGCTCCCTCTGGCCCTCCCCGAGCGGGCCCGGCACCGGAACGGCGCTGGTCCCGGCGCTCCCGGTCGGCAACCGCACCAGCCGGTGCTTACCGTCGAGGAAGTACAGGTACTCGGGGCGCTGCGCCGAGGCGTGCCAGGCGGCGGACTCGGCACGCTCCTCGGTGAGGTCGCACAGCCGGTGTCCGCCGGGCCCCTGCAGTTCGACCGACTCCAGCGTCGGCGTCAGGTTCCGCAGCGTGAACAGCAGTTGGGTCGCCATCTCCGTGCACTTGGCAGCCCCGACCCGGGCAGCCTTGGAGTTCAGCGGGACCGTCAGCCGGTTCTGGTCGTCCGGCGTCAGCCCCGGCACGTCCTTCTGCAGGGCCGTTCCGGTCGGGAAGCTGGACCTGACCACCGGCCCGAGCCAGCTGGTGGGCCCGCTCAGCAGCGACCGCACCACCTGGGTCATCGGGTCCACCTTGCCGCGGACGAACACCGGGTCGGCGACCGCGATCGGCTGCCCGGTGGCCCTGACGGTCGTGGTGGAGGCGAAGTAGTACTTGTTGACGGACGTGTAGTTGCGCTGGAAGTCCGACTTGGCCATGACGACGCCCTGGGGCAGCGAATCGATGCGCCACTGCCCGCTCTTCGCGTCCTTCGTGAGGTGCACCTTGTTGCGGTACGACCCGTCGGCGGGCGCGTACGCCTGCTGTCCGTCGACGGTGGCCACCTTGTTGCCCGTCAGCACGAAGGTGAGACTGTCGGTCGGCTCTCGGCCGGCGGGCTGGTGGTCGTCGGTCACGATGCTCGGCCCGTTCGCGAGGACGGTGGCCGACTGTTCCGGCTGCCACACGCGCGCGGCGTCGGCGGTCAGATACTTGCGCGCGGTGTCGTACTGCGGATCGTCGCTGGTCAGTGCCTCCAGAAAGCCCTGCATGATCTCGCCGGGCTGGGCGTCGTCGGCGGGCGGCATGGCGAACACGCGCACCCCGGTGTCCTGCCGTGGCGTGGACTCGACGTCCCGCAGGTCTCCGCTGTCGGGCATCGAGGCGCACCCGGCCAGCAGGACGACCCCGCAGGCCGCGTAGGCCACCGCGCGTCCCGGCCTGCGCCGGACGCCCCCCTCGCGGTCAGCGCCCACGAAATGCCTCCCCTGGCTCGGTCGAGTCCTTCGGCCCGGCCGGATCCGGACGGCCTGCGTCTGTGTCGGGTGCCGGACCGGCCGCGGGCCTGTCGTCGGGGCGCCGAGCACCGCCGGTGGGCCGGGGGACCACGCGTGCGCCGTTGCCGTTGCCGGGCAGGGCGGTCGGGTCGGCAGCGGGGGTGACGGCGGCCAGGCGCGGGGCGATCGGGGCGCGCGCCGGCAGCGGCGGTCCCTGACCGCCGCCCGGCTGCACCGGAACGGTCGCCCGCTTCTCCTCGCCCCCTCGGGGCAGGCCGGCGTCGTCGAGTCCGCGGTTGCGCCGCGAGTCCTTGGGCTCCAGCGGTATCGGCGAGCCGCGCAACGGTTCGTCCGCGGTCCGCGGCAGCGTCAGCCGGAACTGGGAGCCGCCTCCCGGCTCGCCCCAGGCCTGGAGCCAGCCGCCGTGCAGCCGGGCGTCCTCCAGGGCGATCGACAGCCCGAGGCCCGTACCGCCGGTCGTACGCGCGCGTGCCGGGTCGGCCCGCCAGAAGCGGCTGAAGACCCGGGTCGCCTCGCCGGGCTTGAGCCCGACGCCGTAGTCGCGCACCGCGATGGCGACCGCGCCTCCCGCGGAGGCGAGCTTGACGACGACGTCCTTGCCCTCGCCGTGCTCGACGGCGTTGACGACGAGATTGCGCAGTACGCGCTCCACCCGCCGGGCGTCGGCCTCGGCGACCACGGGCTGCTGGTCGCCGATGACGCGCATGTGGGTCCCCTTGCGCTCGGCGAGCGGCTCCGCCCCGCCGACCACGCGCCGCACGACCTCCCTGAGGTCTATCGGTTCGGCCTCCAGCGCCGCCGCGCCCGCGTCGAAGCGGCTGATCTCCAGCAGGTCCGCGAGCAGCGACTCGAACCGGTCCAGCTGGTCGGCGAGCAGTTCGGCCGAGCGCGCGGTCACCGGATCGAAGTCCTCACGCGCCTCGTGGATGACGTCGGCGGCCATGCGCACGGTCGTCAGCGGCGTCCGCAGCTCGTGCGACACGTCCGAGACGAACCGCCGCTGCATCCGCGAGAGGTCCTCCAGCTGCTGGATCTTCAGCTGGAGGTTCTGCGCCATCTTGTTGAAGGCCTCGCCGAGCCGCGCGATGTCGTCCTCGCCGGTGACCTTCATCCGCTCCTGCAGCCGCCCGGCGGACAGCCGCTCCGCGATCCCGGCCGCCATCCGCACCGGCGTGACGACCTGCCGCACCACGAGCCAGGCGATGGCACCCAGGAGTACGACGACGAAGAGCCCGGCGGTCGCGAGCGTGCCCTTGACCAGGCTGAGGGACTTCTCCTCCTGCGTGAGCGGGAAGAGGTAGTACAGCTCGTACGGGTGCCCGTTGGGGTCGTTGACCTGCTTGCCGATGACCAGCGCCGGCTGGGACTCCTTGCCGTTGTAGTAGACGATCCGCGTGTAGTTCTGAGCGGCCGTCGTACTGCTGTTGATCCGGTCGCGCAGGTCTGCGGGCACGCTGGAGGAGGGGTTGACGTTTCCGGAGCCGCGGGGGCTGCGCCCGCCGCCGCTGTCGTCGCCCACGGGCAGCGTCACGACGTCGAAGGCGCCGGCGCCGCCGCTGGAGAGCGACTCGACGAGGTCACTCATCCACTGGATGACGTTCTGCGACTGCCGTCCGTCGGCCGTGGCGGTGCCGTCACCGCCGCCGGTACCCGCGCCCGTGCCGCTGGCGGCCTCGTCGGCCTTCTGCTTGGCCACCGCGAACCCGCCGGTGGCCTGGCTCTGCGACGCCTTCACCTTTGCGTCCAACAGGCCGTTGCGCACCTGCCCGATCACGACGAATCCCAGCAGCAGAACGACGCCCAGGGACATCAGCAGGGTCGTGGCGACGACCCGCAGCTGGATGTTCCGCCGCCACAGCCGCATCACGGGCAGCAGCGGACGGCGGACCCAGCGCATGAACAGGCGGACGACCGGGCTGCCCTGGACCCCGCCCTGCAGCAACCCGCCCTCGAAGAGGCGTCCCCAGCGCGAACCCGCCGCCGTCCGGCCGACGGACCGCCCCGGACGGGCCCCGGACGCGCCGGGGGCCGAAGCGGTCCTGTCCCCGGACATGTCAGCTCGGTCCGGCCTTGTAACCGACACCACGGACGGTCACCACGATCTCCGGCCGCTCCGGGTCCTTCTCGACCTTGGAGCGCAGCCGCTGAACGTGCACGTTGACCAGGCGGGTGTCGGCGGCGTGCCGGTAGCCCCACACCTGCTCCAGGAGCACCTCACGCGTGAACACCTGCCACGGCTTGCGCGCGAGCGCGACCAGCAGGTCGAACTCCAGGGGGGTCAGCGCGATCGACTGCCCCTCCCGCTTCACCGAGTGCCCGGCCACGTCGATCACCAGGTCACCGATGGTGAGCTGCTCCGGCGCCGGCTCCTCCGACCTCCTGAGCCGCGCCCGGATCCGGGCCACCAGCTCCTTCGGCTTGAACGGCTTGACGATGTAGTCGTCGGCGCCCGACTCCAGGCCCACGACGACATCGACGGTGTCGCTCTTGGCCGTGAGCATCACGATCGGCACCCCGGACTCCGCCCTGATCAGGCGGCACACCTCGATACCGTCCCGGCCGGGCAGCATCAGGTCCAGCAGCACCAGGTCGGGCTTGGTCTCACGGAAAGCGGCCAGCGCCTTGTCGCCGTCGGCTACGAAAGACGGCTCAAAACCTTCACCACGCAGCACGATGCCGAGCATCTCGGCCAGTGCGGTGTCGTCGTCGACGACAAGGACTCGTCCCTTCATAAACGACATCATCCCATTCTCGTAACAGTGACAGAGGCGCTGGTGAGCGAGGTCACTGGCCGGTGACGATAGTCGTACGGGGCCGTCACTGTCTGCCCCTGAGAGTCGGGGCCCGCCGATGCTGTCGGTGACCGCCCTGCCGCGCTACGTCGGTTGTCGCCCCATGGGTCCGGGGCCCATGACTAGCCTGTCGTCACCTGACGCGACCGCGCACACAGCTCCGCGAGCGCCTCGGCCGTCACCGGCGAAACGGCTCCCTCCTCGGTGACGATCGCCGTCACCAGCTCGGGAGGCGTCACGTCGAACGCCGGGTTGTAGGCCTGGGTCCCCAGGGGCGCCACCGGAATCCCGCCTCCTGCTCCCGTCGCCGCCCCCTGGGGTGTTGTGACCTCGGTCACTTCGAAGCCGGGGCGCTGCTCGACCTCGATGGACGCGCCGTCCGGCGTCTGCGGATCCACCGTCGTCACCGGCGCCACCACTATGAACGGCACATGGTGGTAGCGCGCGAGCACGGCGAGCGGATAGCTCCCCACCTTGTTCGCCACCGAACCGTCGGCCGCGATCCGGTCCGCCCCGATCAGCACCGCATCCACCTGACCCGCCGCGAACAGCGAACCGGCCGCGTTGTCGGTGAGCAAGGTGTAGGCCATGCCGTGGCGAGCCGCCTCGTACGCCGTCAGGCGGGCCCCCTGCAGCAGCGGACGCGTCTCGTCCACCCATAGCCGCCGCAGCCGCCCCTCCCGGTGCGCGGCGAGAGCCACCGCGAACGCCGTCCCCTCCCCGCCCGACACCAGCGATCCGCTGTTGCAGTGGGTCAGGATCCGCTGCCCGCCACCCGGCAGCAGCTCGTCCAGCAGCGCCAGGCCGTGTGCGGCCATCCGGGTGCTGGCCTCGGCATCCTCCCGGTGCAGCGTCCGCGCCGCGGCCAGAGCCGCGGTCGCCGCCGCACCGGAGTCGCCGGTCCTGGCCAGCTCCGCGTGGTAGGCGGACTCGGCCCTGCGCACCCCGACGGAGAGGTTCACCGCGGTGGGCCGGGCACCCTCGAGCGCCCGCGCGGCCTCCTCGACCTCGAAGCCCCGCGCGGCGGCGAGCGCGACGCCGTACGCACCCGCGATCCCGAGCAGCGGCGCACCGCGCACGGCGAGCGAACGGATCGCCTCCACCAGCGCCGACGCGTCCGTGCACACCAGCTCGACCTCCTCGGCAGGCAACCTCGTCTGATCGAGAAGGACCACTACGGGACCTTCGGGTGGTTCCTCCCATCGGATCACGGGGATCTCGGTCGGCCGCTTGTCCTCGCCGGATTGCGCGTGCTGATCAGCCATGCGGTCAGTCTGCCCCGTATCCGGCGGACAATTGAAGGAGTGCAGCCCCTACCGCGGCCGGTCATGCGATGACCACCCCATGGCACGATGTCTGCCAACCTGCCGTCGCGACCGCGGACGGGCACCGTGAAGGAGCTTCGATGACAGACACTCCGGGCTGGGCCTCGCCCGGATCCGACCCGTCGTCCGACGGGCGGGAACCCGGCGCGTCCGGCCCCGCCGGGCCCGCCGACCGTCCTGGCCCCGCCGAACCGGCCGCACAGCCTGGCATAGACCCACAGGGCCCAGGCACGAAGTGGTCCAACGAGCAGCCCCCGCCCGGTCAGTGGTCCGCGCCCACGGGCCCGCCGAGCCCCGGCCAGGCCCCGCCGCCCCCACCGCCCGGCCCGGGCTGGGGCGGCGTGCAGCCCGGCGGGCAGGTAGGCGGCCCGTACGGCGGTCCTCCCGGCGGCCACGGCGGTTACGGCACCCCCGGTGGCTACGGGGCCTGGGGCGGCGGCTGGGGCGGCCCCCCGCCTGCGGCCAAGCCCGGCGTCATCCCCCTGCGCCCGCTCGGTGTCGGCGAGATCCTCGACGGCGCCGTCTCCACCATGCGCACCTACTGGCGCACGGTCCTCGGTATCTCGCTCACGGTCGCGGTCCTCACCGAGCTGAGCGTGATCCTCCTCCAGGGCTTCCTGCTGAACGACAGCGAGACCACCGACGCCCTCAACGACCCCAGCGCCTCGGCGAGCGAGGTACTCCGGGCCTTCGGCGCGCTCATGGCCGGCGCCGGTGTCGTCGCCGTGATCACCGTCGTCGGCACCATCATCGCGACCGCCCTGCTCACGACGGTCACCAGCCGCGCCGTGCTCGGCAAGCCGGTCAGCGCCGGCGAGGCCTGGCGGGACGCCCGCCCGCAGGTGCCGAAGCTGTTCGGTCTGCTCATCCTGCTGGGCCTCATCTCCGTCGGCGTCGTGCTCTGCGGCGCCCTCCCCGGCATCATCGTCGCCGTCGCCGGCGGAAACGAGGGAGCCAGCATCGCGCTGCTCGTCCTCGGCATCCTCGCTGCCGTCGTCGTCGCGGTGTGGCTGGCGATCCGCTTCTCCCTGGCCTCGCCCGCGCTGATGCTGGAGCGGCAGAGCATCGTGAAGTCGATGGGCCGCTCCGTGAAGCTGGTGCGCGGCTCCTGGTGGCGCGTCCTCGGCATCCAGCTGCTCGCCGGGATCATCGCCAACATCGTCTCGTCGCTCGTCGTGATCCCCTTCGCCCTCATCGCGGCCGCCGTCAGCGGCGACGGCACGGCGAGCTTGTTCGCCGCCGACGCCCAGAACCCCGGCTGGACCTTCCTGATCATCAGCGGCATCGGCTCGGTGATCGGCTCCATGCTCACGCTCCCGATCAACGCGGGCGTCACCGTGCTCCTGTACATCGACCAGCGCATCCGCCGCGAGGCCCTCGACCTCGAACTGGCCCGCGCCGCCGGCGTCCAGGGCTACGGCACCGGTGCCCCCGGCCCCGTCCCCGGGAGCTGATGCGGTGAGCCTGACGGGGGGAGTTCTCACGGCGGCACCGGCCCTGCCGGGCCCCGCCGGATCGGCCGTACGAGGACTGCTGGGCGCGGCGCACACCACCGTCCTGGCAGTCGGCGGCTCGGGCGACGAGCCGCCCGTGACCATTCCGCGCGATCCCGCGCGGGAAGCGGCGCGCCGTGAGCTGTCCAAGCGGATGTACCACGAGAACGACCCCAGCCTGATCCAGCGCGCCCTGAACGCCTTCTGGGACTGGCTGGACAGGCTGTTCAGCACGGCCGCATCGGCGACACCCGGCGGCACACTCGGCCTGCTCGTCGTGGTCCTGTTCATCGTCGCCGTCCTGGCTGCCCTGTGGTGGCGCCTGGGCACCCCGCGCCGCCAACCGGTCTCCGCGGCGGCCCTGTTCGAGGACCGCCCGCGCAGCGCCGCCGAGCACCGCGCGGCCAGCGAGGCACACGCTGCCCAGGGCCACTGGAACCAGGCCGTCCAGGAACGCATGCGGGCCATCGTCCGCTCCCTGGAGGAGCGGACCCTGCTCGACGTCCGGCCCGGCCGCACCGCCGACGAAGCGGCCGCCGAGGCCGGCCGCACCCTCCCCGCCCACACGGACCGACTGGGCTCCGCCGCCCGGGAGTTCGACGACGTCACATACGGCGGACGCAGGGCGAGCGAGCAGTCGTACCGGCGCATCGCCGAACTCGACCGCGACCTGGAGCGCAGCCGGCCGACACTCACGAGCAGCGCCACCAGCACGGCCCACCACACCGACCAGGGGGCCGCCGAATGACCGCCGAGGCCACGCTGCCCACCACCTCGGCGTCGCCCAGCGCCCGCCAGGTGTGGACCCGCGCGCGGGGCATCGTCCTCGCCGTCGTGCTGATCTTGGTCGCGGCCATCGCGATCGCCGCCGTCCGCTCCCAGGCCCGGCACGGCGAACTCGACCCGCGTTCCGCCGACCCCTATGGCAGCCGCGCCGTCTCCGAACTCCTCGCCGACCGGGGCGTGTCCACGCGCGTGGTCACCTCGCTCGACGCGGCACGCGCCGCCGCCGGACCAGACACCACGCTCCTCGTCGCCGCCCCCGACCTCCTGACCCCCCGTCAACAGACCAGGCTGCACTCGGCGACGGCGGAAGCCGGCGGCCGCACCGTCCTCGTCGCCGCCGGCAGCTCGTCCGTCGAGCGACTCGCACCCGGTGTCACCGCGGACCCCGCCACCAGCTTCGACTCGACGCTCGCCCCCGACTGCACCCTGCCCGAGGCCCGGCGCGCGGGCAGCGCCGACACCGGTGGCATCCGCTACACCACCACCCACCTCAATGCCGACTCCTGCTACCTCAGCCAGCGCCTCGCCACCCTGCTGCGCCTCCCGGCGGCCTCCGGAGGCGGCGACACCGTCGTGCTCGGCGCGCCCGACATCCTCTTCAACAAGCGCCTCGACAAGCAGGGCAACGCCTCGCTCTCCCTCCAACTCCTCGGCTCCCGCCCCCATCTGGTCTGGTACCTCCCCTCGCTCTCCGACACCTCCGCCGCCGGCACCGGCGAACGGAAGAGCTTCCTGGACCTGCTTCCCTCGGGCTGGCTCTGGGGCACCCTGCAGTTGTTCATCGCCGCAGTTCTCGCCGCCTTCTGGCGGGCACGCCGGTTCGGCCCCCTCGTGCCCGAAAAACTCCCCGTCGCGATCCGCGCCTCCGAAACCGTCGAAGGCCGCGCTCGCCTCTACCGCAAGGCCAACGCCCGCGACCGCGCGGCCGCCGCTCTTCGCTCCACCACCCGCACGCGCCTCGCCCCCCTCGTCGGCGTCCCCGTAGCCCAGGCGCACGCGCCCGAAGCCCTGCTCCCCGCCCTGTCCACCCACCTCCACGGCGACGGACAGACCCTGCACCCGCTCCTCTTCGGACCGCCGCCCGGCGACGACGCGGCCCTGATCGCCCTCACCGACCAACTCGACACCCTCGAAAGAGAGGTACGCCGTCCATGATGGACCCGACCACTGACAACGCCGGGAACACCGGGGGCTCGGCCGCCGCGCGGGCCTCTCTGGAAGCCCTGCGCGCCGAGATCGCCAAAGCCGTGGTCGGCCAGGACCCCGCCGTGACCGGACTCGTCGTCGCCCTCCTGTGCCGCGGGCACGTTCTCCTCGAAGGAGTTCCCGGCGTCGCCAAGACGTTGCTCGTCCGCACGCTCGCATCCGCACTCGAACTCGACACCAAACGCGTCCAGTTCACCCCGGACCTGATGCCGAGCGACGTCACCGGCTCCCTCGTCTACGACACCCGCACCGCCGAGTTCTCCTTCCAGCCGGGTCCGGTCTTCACCAACCTCCTCCTCGCGGACGAGATCAACCGCACTCCGCCCAAGACCCAGTCGTCCCTGTTGGAGGCCATGGAGGAACGCCAGGTCACGGTCGACGGCACCCCGCGCCCGCTCCCAGAGCCGTTCCTGGTCGCCGCGACCCAGAACCCCGTCGAGTACGAGGGCACATACCCCCTCCCCGAGGCCCAACTGGACCGTTTCCTCCTCAAGCTGACGATCCCTCTGCCCGCGCGCCAGGACGAGATCGACATCCTCACCCGCCACGCCTCGGGCTTCGACCCGCGCGATCTGCACGCAGCCGGTGTTCGCCCTGTCGCCGGTCCGGCCGACCTCGACGCGGCCCGCACCGCGGTCGCCAAGACGACCGTCTCTCCCGAGATCACCGCCTACGTGGTGGACATCTGCCGCGCCACCCGCGAGTCGCCGTCCCTCACCCTCGGCGTCTCCCCGCGCGGTGCCACCGCCCTGCTGTCCACCTCCCGGGCCTGGGCCTGGCTGACGGGCCGCGACTACGTCATCCCCGACGACGTGAAGGCCCTCGCCCTGCCCACCCTGCGCCACCGGGTCCAGCTGCGCCCCGAGGCCGAGATGGAGGGCGTGACCGCGGACTCCGTCATCAATGCCGTCCTGGCCCACGTCCCGGTCCCCCGCTGATGGCGCTCACCGGACGCGCCGCCCTGCTCGCGGCCCTCGGCTCGATCCCCGTCGGCATCCTGGAACCCGGCTGGACGGGCATCCTCGCGGTCAACGCTCCCCTGGCCCTGGCCTGCGCCTGCGATGCCGCGCTCGCGGCACCCGTACGACGGCTCGTCCTGTCCCGCTCCGGCGACACGTCCGCACGTCTCGGCGAGAGTGCCGATGTCACGCTCACGATCACGAACCCGTCCCGCCGTCTTCTGCGGGCCCGCCTGCGTGACGCGTGGCCACCCAGCAGCTGGCAGCCGGGCACCGAGATCGAGGGCTCCCGCCACCGCGTCACGATCCCGGCCGGCGAACGCCGGCGCGTGACGACCCGGCTGCGCCCCACCCGCCGCGGCGACCGTCAGGCCGACCGCGTGACGATCCGCTCCTACGGCCCCCTCGGGCTCTTCTCCCGCCAGGGCACCCACAACGTTCCCTGGACGGTACGCGTCCTGCCGCCGTTCACCAGCCGCAAGCACCTGCCGTCGAGACTCGCGCGACTGCGTGAACTCGACGGCCGCACCAGCGTGCTCACCCGCGGCGAGGGCACCGAGTTCGACAGCCTGCGCGAGTACGTCCCCGGCGACGACACCCGCTCGATCGACTGGCGCGCCACTGCCCGCCAGTCCACGGTGGCCGTCCGCACCTGGCGCCCCGAACGGGACCGCCACATCCTCGTGGTTCTCGACACCGGCCGCACCTCGGCCGGCCGCGTGGGCGACATCCCACGTCTGGACGCCTCCCTGGACGCGGCCCTGCTCCTCGCGGCTCTGGCGTCCCGCGCCGGTGACCGCGTGGACCTGCTGGCCTACGACCGCCGGGTCCGTGCCCTGGTCCAGGGCCGGTCTGCCGGCGATGTCCTGCCGTCCCTGGTGAACGCGATGGCGACGCTGGAGCCGGAACTCGTGGAGACCGACGCCCGCGGCCTCACAGCGACGGCCCTGCGTACGGCCCCTCGACGTTCTCTGATCGTGCTGCTCACGACACTCGACGCAGCACCGGTGGAGCAGGGCCTGCTGCCCGTGCTCCCGCAGCTCACTCAGCGCCACACCGTCCTCGTCGCTTCTGTTGCCGACCCGCACGTCGCACAGATGGCGCAGGCCCGGGGGAACGCCGAGGCGGTGTACGAGGCCGCAGCGGCCGCTCAAGCACAGAGCGAACGTCAACGCACGGCGGAACAGCTCCGTCGTCATGGAGTGACGGTCGTGGACGCTACGCCGGACGAGCTGGCCCCGGCCCTGGCGGATGCGTACCTCGCTCTGAAGGCGGCCGGCCGACTCTGAATCGAATCCGCCTGCCGCCCCCTCGGGGCGGATATATCCCCGGAACGCAGAAAACCCCCGCATCTTTCGATGCGGGGGTTTTCCCAAATTTTG
>NZ_JBEXYL010000052.1:0-68025 GCF_040630895.1 Streptomyces sp. NPDC005728 | reverse complement strand
GACCGAGGCACACACCAACCACCCGCTGCGCGAGCACTTCTGCGAGCAGCTGATGATCGCCCTGTACGGCTCGGGACGACAGGCCGACGCCCTGGACGTCTTCCGCCGGATGCGCCGGCACCTCGACGACGAACTCGGCATCCAGCCCTCCCCCGCCCTGCGCCGGGTCGAGAGCGCGATCCTCTCCCACGACCCGGCCCTGATCGGCGACACCCGCCTCCAACCCGTGTGAGCGGCAGGGCGTCGATCCGCGTAAGCCGTCCGTCAGCCCCCGGTCAGCCCGCCCTGGCACGCTCGACGGGCCAGTGGAATCCCGCCCCCTACCTTCGGAGGCCCCATGACCACGAGCCAGACCCCGGCGCACGCAGCGGTCCGTACGCCCGCCCGTGCCGCCGCGGCGCGCCCGTTACGGACCTTCCTCGCGCTGGACGCGGCCGTGACCGCCGCCAACGGCCTGATCTATCTGCTCGGCGCCGGCCCGGTCGGCGATCTGCTGGGCCTGGACACCGGTCTGCTGCGCGGCGTCGGCGCGTTCCTGACGGTGTACGGCGGCCTCGTGGCGCTGCCGGCGAGCCGTCCGGTGCCGGGCAGGGCCGCCACCAAGGCCGTCATCGAGGCCAACGCACTGTGGGCGGTGGCCTCCGTCGCCACCGCGGTCTTCGGCTGGTTCGGGCCGAACACCGTCGGCACCGTGTGGACCGTGCTGCAGGCGGCCGTCGTCGCGGCCTTCGCCGCGCTCCAGTCGAGCGGCCTGCGCCGGCTCGGCAACTGACGTTCCGTCATTTCGGGAAAGCCGTTTCAGCAGAGCAGGGGGAGACATGAGGTCCCACGTCGAGGAACTGGCCGGCATCCGCCGGAGCGTGCTCGCAGGCCCCGGTGAGAAGGCGACCGAGGCCCAGAAGGCCAAGGGCAAGCTCACCGTGCGGGAACGGATCGGCCTGCTCCTCGACGAGGGCTCGTTCCATGAGGTCGAATCGCTGCGCCGGCACCGGGCGAGTGGGTTCGGTCTGGAGGCGAAGAGGCCGTACACCGACGGTGTCGTCACCGGCTGGGGCACGGTGGAGGGCCGCACGGTGTTCGTCTATGCCCATGACTTCCGGATCTTCGGCGGTGCGCTGGGCGAGGCCCACGCCGCCAAGATCCACAAGATCATGGACATGGCCATCGCGGCCGGCGCGCCCCTGGTCTCCCTCAACGACGGAGCGGGCGCCCGCATCCAGGAGGGCGTCACCGCCCTCGCGGGCTACGGCGGCATCTTCCGGCGCAACACCGCCGCGTCCGGTGTCATCCCGCAGATCAGCGTGATGCTCGGCCCGTGTGCCGGGGGTGCCGCCTACAGTCCCGCACTGACGGACTTCGTGTTCATGGTCCGCGAGACCTCCCAGATGTTCATCACCGGGCCGGACGTGGTCAAGGCGGTGACGGGCGAGGAGATCACCCAGAACGGCCTGGGCGGCGCGGACGTCCACGCGGAGACCAGCGGCGTCTGCCACTTCGCCTACGACGACGAGGAGACCTGCCTGGAGGAGGTGCGCTATCTGCTCTCACTCCTGCCCGGCAACAACCGCGAGACCCCGCCCACGGTGCCCTGCGACGACCCGGCGGACCGCCGCTGCGAGACGCTGGCCGGCCTGGTGCCGGTCGACGGCAACCGGCCGTACGACATGACCGGGGTCATCGAGGAGATCGCCGACGACGGCGAGTACCTGGAGGTCCACCAGCGCTGGGCCCGGAACATCATCTGCGCGCTGGCCCGCCTGGACGGCCGGGTGGTCGGCATCGTCGCCAACCAGCCCCAGGCCCTGGCCGGTGTCCTGGACATCGAGGCCAGCGAGAAGGCCGCCCGCTTCGTCCAGATGTGCGACGCGTTCAGCATCCCGATCGTCACCCTGCTCGACGTGCCCGGCTTCCTCCCGGGTGTCGGCCAGGAGCACGGCGGGATCATCCGCCACGGCGCGAAGCTGCTCTACGCCTACTGCGACGCGACGGTGCCCCGCATCTCGCTGATCCTGCGCAAGGCGTACGGAGGTGCCTACATCGTCATGGACTCCCAGTCGATCGGCGCCGACCTCACCTACGCCTGGCCCACCAACGAGATCGCCGTGATGGGCGCCGAGGGCGCCGCCAACGTCATCTTCCGCCGCCAGATCGCCGAGGCCGAGGACCCGGAGGCCAAGCGTGCCGAGCTGGTCAAGGAGTACAAGGCCGAGCTGATGCACCCGTACTACGCGGCCGAACGCGGCCTGGTGGACGACGTCATCGACCCCGCCGACACCCGTGCCGTCCTCATCGGTGCGCTGGCGATGCTGCGCACCAAGCACGCCGAGCGCCCCGCCCGCAAGCACGGCAACCCCCCTCAGTGACGGAGGTCCCCATGTCCGTATCCCCCACAGCCCCCATCCGCGTCGAGAAGGGCGAGGCCACGGAGGAGGAGCTGGCCGCGATCGCGGTGCTGCTGCTCAGCCGCACCGCCCTGGCCGGATCCGGCCCCGAGCCCTCCTCCCCCGGCACCACCTCCTGGCGCCCGCCCGCCTTCCACGCACCGCACAGCTGGCAGCGTTCCTGACGGGTCACGGGCGCACGCCGAGGGCCCGGCACGCACCGGTGTGCCGGGCCCCTCGGCGTGCGGGCGGCTCACTTCTTGGTGAGCTTGACGTCCTGGTCCTTCGTGGCGTGGAAGACCGGCAACAGCAGGAGGCCGCCGGGACGCAGTTCCGTGACCGTGGCCTGCACGTGGGCCTTGTCCGCCTTGAAGGACTCCGGCGCGGGCTTGCCGGAGTTCTCCCAGCGGTGCTCGGCGCCGTCGCACTGGGCGAGCGTGCCGCCGATGCCGTGCTTGACGTCGGGATCGCCCTGGCCGATCGAGGAGCTGACGAAGGCCAGTCCGGTGGCGTCGCTGCAGCGGTAGGTGCCGGTGAGGGTGACGGTGCCGTCCGGGGCGATACTGCCGGTCGGGTCGACGGTCACGGCCTCGGTCGTGGTCTTGGTCCTGGGCTTGGGCGTGTCGGCGGTGGCGGGGCCGGCGGCGACGCACAGCAGGGCTGCGGCGCCGAGGACCGCCGCAAGGGCGGGGCGTAGGGGCATGGGGACCTCCGGTGTTCCTGGGTGAGGCTCCCACTCGTACCGGGCGGCCGTGCCGTCCCGCGTGATCGTCACTCCAACGGTGGCGCGTCATGGATCCGTCCGGGAGTTGTCCGCATGTTGTCACGCTTCACGGCGGACGGTTCCGGGGCGTTCACGGCGGGGGCATGGTCTGAGCATGCCGGGCGGCGGCCGGACCCGCCGGCCCCCTCGCATCCGATGTGGAGGTGCGCCATGTGCTCCTACCGAACCTCGTGCGCCGCGTCCGACGCCGGCACCCCGCACACCGTGGCCGCCCACCCCGAACAGGGCTGGGCCCTGCTGTGCGACGGCTCGATCGTCTTCGACGACACCGGGGAGCTGCACCCGGACGGCAGCGTGGTCCCGCCCCGTCGGGTCCCCTCCGAGCGGCTCGCCGTCGCGGCCTGACACCGGCTACGGAAGGACCGCGAACCCGTCCAGCTCCACCATCGCCTGCTCGTCCCACAGCCGTACGACCTCCACGACGGCCATCGCCGGATAGTCCCGGCCCGCCAACTGCTTCCAGATGCGGCCCAGTCGGCGGGCGTGGGTGCGGTAGGCGGCGACGTCGGTCGCGTAGACGGTGACGCGGGCGAGGTCGGCGGGGGTGCCGCCGGCCGCCGTGAGCGCGGCGAGGAGGTTGGCGAGCGCCTTCTCGAACTGCTCGGGGAGGGTGCCGCCGGTGATCTTGCCATCGGTGTCGAGGGCGGTCTGGCCGGCCAGGAAGACCAGGCGGGAGCCGGAGGCGACGACCGCGTGGGAGAAGCCCGTGGGCGGGGACAGGTCCGGCGGGTTGATGCGCTCGGTCGTCACCGGACCTCCCCGTCACGCGTGGCCGCGTACAGCTCCTTGGCGATGATGCCTCGTTGGACCTCGCTCGCGCCCTCGTAGATCCGTGGCGCGCGCACCTCACGGTAGAGGTGTTCGAGGAGGTGGCCGCGGCGCAGGGCACGGGCGCCGTGCAGCTGGACGGCGGTGTCGACGACGTACTGCGCGGTCTCGGTGGCGAGCAGTTTGGCCATGGCGGCGCGGCGCGGGACGTCGGGAGCGCCCTCGTCGTACGCCGTGGCCGCCGCGTACACCATCAGCCGGGCGGCCTCCGTACGCAGGGCCATCTCGGCGACCTGGTGGGAGACGGCCTGCAGGTCCTTCAGCTTCTTGCCGAACGCGTCCCGTGCGCGGGTGTGGTCGAGGGTGGCGTCGAGCGCCGCCTGGGCCATGCCGACCGCGAAGGCCCCCACGCTGGGCCGGAACAGGTTGAGGGTGCCCATGGCGACGGCGAAACCGCGGTCGGTCTCGCCGAGGACGTCGGCGGCGGTGACGGGCACGGCGTCGAAGTCGAGGGCGCCGATGGGGTGCGGCGAGAGCATCTCCAGCGCGGTGCCGGTGAGGCCGGGGCGGTCGGCGGGGACGAGGAAGGCGGTCACTCCGCGGGCTCCGGCGCCGGGGGTGGTGCGTGCGAAGACGGTGTAGAAGTCGGCCTCGGGGGCGTTGGAGATCCAGCACTTGGCGCCGGTGAGCCGCCAGCCGGACGAGCCGTCCGGCTCGGCCGCGAGGGCGAGGGCCGCCGCGTCCGAGCCCGCTCCCGGCTCGCTCAGCGCGAACGCGGCCACCGCGCTGCCGTCGGCCACCCTCGGCAGCCAGTGCTCGCGCTGGGCGGTGGTGCCGTGGGCGTGCACCGGGTGGGCACCCAGGCCCTGGAGGGCGAGGGCGGTCTCGGCCTCGGTGCAGGCCTGGGCCAGGGACTCCCGCATCAGGCACAGGTCGAGGGCGCCGGAGGAGAACAGTCTGGCCGGCAGGCCCAGTCGGCCGAGTTCGGCGAGGAGCGGCCGGTTGACCCGGCCGGGTTCGCCCTTGTCGGCGAGCGGACGCAGCCGTTCGGCGGCCAGGCTGCGCAGCTCGGCACACCAGGCGGCCTGCTTCGGTTCGAGTGAGAATGCGGGCACTGCCGGTCCTCCCTCCGCGGCGGGTCGCTCCGACCCGTCCCCGTCAGCTTCCGACGTTATCGCGCACAGTTGACTGTCGTCACCAACACGATACGCTCGATGTCAGCCCAGGACGCCCGTCTCGACGCTTGTCACGGCAAGGGGGCGAACCGCCATGCACGTCTCGGCCCACGTCGACACCTTCGCGCGCGACCACCTCCCACCGCCGGACGAGTGGCCCGAGCTGTGCTTCGACCTTCCGGAGCTGAGCTATCCGGAACGCCTGAACTGCGCCGTCGAGCTGCTCGGGCACGCCGACCCCGCCCGCCCGGTCTTCCACACCCCGGCGGGTCCCACCTGGACGTACGGCGAGCTGCGCGCCCGTGTCGACCGCATCGCCCACGTCCTCACCGGCGACCTGGGCGTCGTACCCGGCAACCGCGTCCTGCTGCGCGGCCCCACGACGCCCTGGCTGGCCGCCTGCTGGCTGGCCGTGCTGAAGGCGGGCGCCATCGCGGTCACCGTGCTGGCCCAGCAGCGCCCGCACGAGCTGGCCACGGTGTGCGAGATCGCCCGGGTCCGGCACGCGCTGTGCGACGTCCGGTCCGTGGACGACCTCGCGAAGGCCGAGGTCCCGGGGCTGCGCATCACCACGTACGGCGGCGACGCACCCGACGACCTGCTGCACCGCCCGGCGCCCGGCACCCCGTACCCGGCGGTCGACACCGCGGCCGACGACGTCGCCCTGATCGCGTTCACCTCAGGCACCACGGGTCACCCGAAGGGATGCATGCACTTCCACCGGGATGTGCTGGCCATAGCCGACACCTTCTCCCGGCATGTGCTGCGCCCCCAGGGGGACGACGTCTTCGCCGGCAGTCCCCCGCTCGGCTTCACCTTCGGCCTCGGCGGACTGGTGATCTTCCCGATGCGGGCCGGCGCGAGCGCCCTTCTCCTCGAACAGGCCGGCCCCCGGCAGCTGCTGCCCGCGATCGCCGAGCACCGGGTCTCCGTGCTGTTCACCGCGCCGACCGCGTACCGCGCGATGCTGGACGAGCTGGACGACCACGACACCTCGTCCCTGCGGCGCTGTGTGTCGGCCGGCGAGAACCTGCCCGCGGCCACCTGGCGGGCCTGGCAGGAGCGCACCGGGCTGCGCATCATCAACGGCATCGGCGCCACCGAACTGCTGCACATCTTCATCTCGGCGGCCGACGAGCGGATCAGACCCGGCACGACGGGCGTTCCCGTGCCGGGCTGGCAGGCGCGCGTGCAGGACGCGGACGGCGACCCGGTGCCCGACGGCGAGCCCGGCCTGCTCGCCGTCCGCGGCCCGGTCGGCTGCCGCTACCTCGCCGACCCACGGCAACGGGAGTACGTCCGCGGTGGCTGGAACATCACCGGCGACACCTATGTCCGCGAGAGCGACGGCTGCTTCCGCTATGTGGCCCGCGCGGACGACATGATCATCTCCGCCGGGTACAACATCGCCGGACCGGAGGTGGAGGACGCGCTGCTGCGCCACCCGGACGTGGTCGAGACGGCGGTCGTCGGGCGGCCCGACGAGGCGCGCGGCCAGGTGGTGGTGGCGTACACCGTGCTACGCGACGGCGCCCGGCGTGACGCCGGGGCCCTGCGCGCCTTCCTCACGTCCGAGCTGGCGCCCTACAAGTGCCCGCGCGAGTTCGTCTTCCTCGACGCGCTGCCCCGCACGGCCACCGGCAAACTGCAGCGGTTCCGGCTGCGTACCGAAAGTGACCGGCAGTGATGCCGACGACCTAAAATGATCAACGTGTCCGAGCAGCACGCCCCCAGGTCCCTCATCGTCACGCTCTACGGCGCGTACGGCCGCTCCCTGCCCGGCCCGGTGCCCGTCGCCGAGCTGATCCGGCTCCTGGCCGCGGTCGGGGTGGACGCCCCCTCCGTACGCTCCTCGGTGTCCCGGCTCAAACGCCGCGGCCTGCTGCTGCCTGCCCGCACGGAGACCGGCGCGGCCGGGTACGAACTCTCCGCCGAGGCACGCCAGTTGCTGGAGGACGGCGACCGCCGTATCTACACGACGGCGCCCCCCGAGGACGAGGGCTGGGTCCTGGCGGTCTTCTCCGTCCCCGAGTCGGAACGGCAGAAGCGGCACGTCCTGCGCTCCCGGCTGGCCGGCCTCGGCTTCGGCACGGCGGCCCCCGGGGTGTGGATCGCCCCGGCCCGCCTGTACGAGGAGACCCGCCACACCCTGCGCCGGCTCCGCCTCGACCCCTACGTGGACTTCTTCCGCGGCGAGCACCTCGGCTTCGCCCCCACCCCCGAGGCCGTCGCCCGCTGGTGGGACCTCACGGCGATCGCCAAGGAACACGAGCGCTTCCTGGACGCACACGCCCCCGTCCTGCACGCCTGGCAGCACCGCACCGACACCCCGCCCGAGGAGGCCTACCGCGACTACCTCCGCGCCCTCGACTCCTGGCGCCACCTCCCCTACACCGACCCCGGCCTCCCCACCCACCTCCTCCCCGCCAACTGGCCGGGGGTCCGCTCGGCGGAGGTGTTCCGCAGCCTGCACGCGCGGCTGCGGGACGCGGGGGCGGGGTTCGTGGGGGTGTGAGGAGGTCCCGGGTCCGGGACGGTCACACGCAGCAGGAGCAGTACAGCCGCGCCCCCGCCGACCTGGCCCGACGGGCCATTGCGACGAACGTGCGGACGCGGTCCTCCGCGTCCAGGTAGTCGGCGAAGCGGATCTCCTCGATGTCGAGCCACTGCAGCGCGAGCATGGGCACCGCGTCGTCGACGACCCCGGCGAGCGTGTCGCGCCAGCTCTCCGGAAGCTCCTGGAGGATGAGGCCGCTGTCCCAGGGGGACGCCGAGCCCGGCGGCGGCTGCCGGCCGTACGGCCACTCTCCCGGGTCGGGCCAGACCAGTTCCGGGTCCACGACGTTGCCGAAGGGTATGCCTGCGGCGAAGGAGACCAGCTTGCCCAGCACGACGTTCGGGTCCAGGCGCTTCACCTCCAGCCGGTCCGCGCACTCCGCGTCCAGCGACCCTCCGTGCAGCCAGTCCCCGTTCGGGCCGATGGCCCAGTCGACCGCCGTGGCCCGGTCGGCCGCCCAGAAGTAGTCGTACACCGTGCTCATGGTCTCTCCGTCGTCTCGCCGTCTCGCACGCGAGTACAGCAGACGAGCCTCAGCCGCCGAGCGTCAGGCGGGGTTTCGGGGCGTCGGTGCGACCGGTCTGCGGGCGTCTGCTGCCTGCCCGGTAGGGCGCGGGCCAGGCGGTGCCGGGGCCCTCGTAGCCCTGTTCGGCGGCCGCGTGCAGGGTCCAGTTCGGGTCGTACAGGTGCGGCCTGGCCAGGGCGCACAGGTCCGTGCGTCCGGCCAGGATCAGGGAGTTGACGTCGTCCCAGGAGGAGATCGCGCCGACCGCGATCACCGGGACGCGCACCTCGTGCCGGATGCGGTCGGCGAACGGCGTCTGGTACGACCGCCCGAACTCCGGCCGTTCCTCGGCCACCACCTGCCCGGTCGACACGTCGATCGCGTCGGCACCGTGCGCGGCGAACGCCCGGGCGATCCGGACCGCGTCCTCGGCGGTGGTGCCGCCCTCGGCCCAGTCGGTGGCCGAGATGCGCACGGTCAGGGGCTTCTCCTGCGGCCATACCGCGCGTACGGCGTCGAAGACCTCCAGCGGGAACTTCAGCCGCTTCTCCGGCGAGCCGCCGTAGGCGTCGGTGCGGTGGTTGGTGAGCGGGGAGAGGAAGCCGGAGAGCAGATAGCCGTGCGCGCAGTGCAGTTCGAGCAGGTCGAAGCCGGCCCGGGCGGCCCGCCAGGCGGCTGCGGTGAACTGCTCGCGGATGTCGGTCAGCTGGGCCCGGGACAGCTGGCGCGGGGTCTGGCTGCCCGGCTTGTACGGCAGCGGGGAGGCGGCCGCCAGCGGCCAGTTGCCGTAGGGCAGCGGCTCGTCCATGCCCTCCCACATCAGCTTCGTGGAGCCCTTGCGGCCGGAGTGCCCGAGCTGTACGCCGATCGCCGTGCCGGGTGCCCGGGTGTGCACGAAGTCGGTGATCCGCTTCCAGGCCTCGGCCTGGCCGCCGGTGTAGAGGCCGGTGCAGCCGGGGGTGATCCGACCCTCCTCGCTGACGCACACCATCTCGGTCATCACCAGACCGGCCCCGCCGAGCGCGCGGGCGCCCAGGTGGACGAGGTGGAAGTCGCCCGGGACGCCGTCGGTCGCCGAGTACATGTCCATCGGTGACACGACGACCCGGTTGCGCAGGGTCAGGCCGCGCAGCCGGAACGGGGTGAACATCGGGGGCGTGCCGGGCGGGCAGCCGAACTCCCGCTCGACGGCCTCGGTGAAGTGGGCGTCGCGCAGCCTCAGGTTGTCGTGGGTGACCCGGCGGCTGCGGGTGAGCAGGTTGAAGGCGAACTGGCGGGGTGGCTGGCCGAGATACAACCGCAGGTTCTCGAACCATTCGAGGCTGGCCCGGGCGGCGCGCTGGGTGGAGGCGACGACCGGTTTTCGCTCCTCCTCGTAGGCGGCCAGTGCCGTGGGTACGTCGGGCTGCTCCTCCAGGCACGCCGCCAGCGCGAGCGCGTCCTCCACCGCGAGCTTGGTGCCGGAGCCGATGGAGAAGTGGGCGGTGTGGGCCGCGTCCCCGAGGAGGACGATGTTGCCGTGCGACCAGTGCTCGTCGACCACCGTGCGGAAGGTGGTCCAGGCGGACTTGTTGGAGCGCAGCGGCCGTCCGCCGAGCGCTTCCGCGAAGATCTTGGCGCAGCGCTCCACGGACTCGGCCTCGCCCAGCTCCTCGAAGCCGGCCGCCCGCCACACCTCCTCCCGCATCTCGACGATCACGGTGGAGGCGCCGAATTGATTCTGTGGCCCGGAGGGCCCCGTCGAGGGGTGGGGGTCGGGAGACGGGCGGGCGTAGGGGTAGCCGTGCAGCTGCATCACGCCGTGCTCGGTCTCGGCGATCTCGAAGCGGAAGGCGTCGAAGGCGAAGTCCGTGGCGAGCCAGATGTAGCGGCAGCCGTGTGCGGTCACCTGGGGGCGGAACACGTGGGCGTACGTCTCGCGAGTGGTGCTGTGGACTCCGTCGGCGGCGACGACCAGGTCGTGGGTCGCCGAGAGGTGGCCGGCGTCCGGTGCCTCGGCGCGGAAGCGGAGGTCCACGCCGAGGTTGCGGCAGCGCTCGTGCAGGATCTCCAGGAGCCGTTTCCTGCCCAGCGCGGCGAATCCGTGTCCTCCGGAGGTGTGGCGGGTGCCCCGGTGCACGACGTCGATGTCGTCCCAGCGGACGAAGTCCTTCTGGAGGGCCGCGTAGACCACGGGGTCGGCGTGTTCGATGCCGCCGAGGGTCTCGTCGGAGAGGACCACTCCGAAGCCGAACGTCTCGTCGGGGGCGTTGCGTTCCCAGACGGTGATGTCGCGGGTCGGGTCGAGGCGCTTCAGGAGCGCTGCCGCGTACAGGCCGCCGGGGCCACCGCCGATCACGGCAATCTTCATGTCACCTCCCACGCCACTTCGGCGAACGCTTCTCCGTGAACGCCGCGTGGAACTCGGCGTAGTCCTCGCCGTTCATCAGGAGGGCCTGGGTGGAGGCGTCCAGTTCGATCGATGCCGCCATGGGCATGTCCAGCTCGGCCGTCAGCAGGGCCTTGGTCTGGGCGTAGGCCAGGGCCGGGCCCTCGGCCAGGCGGGTGGCCAGGGCCGAGGCGGTCTCGTCCGCTCGGCCCTCCTCCGCCAGTTCGCTGATCAGGCCGATGCGCTCGGCCTCGGGTGCGCGTACGGGCTCGCCGAGCATCAGCAGGCGGGTGGCGTGGCCGAGGCCCACGACCCGGGGCAGCAGGTAGGCCGCGCCCATGTCGCCGCCGGAGAGGCCGACGCGGGTGAAGAGGAAGGCGAAGCGGGCCGAGGGGTCCGCGACCCGGAAGTCGGACGCGAGGGCGAGGACGGCGCCCGCGCCGGCCGCCACGCCGTGCACGGCGGCGATCACCGGGAACGGGCATTCGCGGATCGCCCGTACCACCTGCCCGGTCATCCGGTTGAAGTCGAGCAGCTGGGCGGTGTCCATGGACAGTGTGGCGCCGATGATCTCGTCCACGTCGCCGCCGGAGCAGAAGCCGCGCCCCTCGCCGGCCAGCACCAGGGCGCGGACGGACCGCTCCCTGGACAGCTCGGCGAGCAGATCACGCAGGTCGGCGTAGGCGCCGAAGGTGAGGGCGTTGAGTCTGTCGGGGCGGGCGAGGGTGACGGTGGCGACCGAGTCGGCGAGCCGGACCTGCAGGTGCTCCCAGTCGGAGGTGCGGGCGGCGGAGCCGGTGAAGGGACTCATGACGTGCGGCCTCCTAGGGGGGCGGTGCCTCACGTGGCGCTACCCGAAAAAGCTAACACGCATTTCTGACTGTCGTCACGAGGCCGCGACAAGACATACCCCGGGACGGCCGCGTCCCGTCACGCTCGTCACCGGTCGACCACAGCGTCGTAACAGTGGGCACCGCCGGGCGAGGCGGGGCGTTCGGCGGGGTAAGCCGCCCGATAGCGGGGCGGAAGGCCCCGTGCGGTGCCCGACGACGGTCTCTGTGGCCGGGCCCGTACCCTTTCTGAGGTTGAAAGCAGGACAGCCTGCTCCATGAACGGACTCGCCTTGTACGAACGCCCCGCCCGCCCGTCGCCCGGCCACCACCCCGCATCGAGGCACTTCGTGCCGCCCCTTTCGACGGCCTCCTGGCGTATCGCGCTGCCGCACACCACCGCGGCGGTGCCCGTGGCGCGTGCCCTGGTCCGGACGGCCCTCGCCGAGGTGGAGCACGCGGCCGACAGTGACACCGCCGAGCTGCTGACGGCGGAGCTGGTCGCGAACGCGGTGGAGCACACGGCCGGGCGTGGCCCGATAGAGCTGGTGGTGGAGCTGCTGCCCACCGGCTGCCAGGTCGAGGTCCACGACCCGGACCCGGCGCCGCCCGGCCATCTCACCCGTGCCGTGATCGAGGAGCCCGACCCGTGGCAGGAGGGAGGGCGCGGTCTGCTGCTGATCCGCGCCCTCAGTTCGTCCTGCGGTCACCGCCCGACCCCGTCGGGCAAGGCGGTGTGGTTCAGACTGCCTGCAATTCCTGGTCAGCGGCGTCCGGCGTGACCTCGGGGGCCGTCGCCCGGCCCAGCGTGGAGTGCCGGCGCCCGTAGGCGAGGTAGACGAGCAGTCCGACCGCGAGGAACACCGCGAACTGGAGCCAGGTCTGCCAGCCGGTCTCGTACATCAGGTACAGGCAGAAGCCGACGCCGAGCAGCGGGCCGACGGGGTAGAGCGGGACCCGGAAGCTGCGGGCGAGGCCCGGCTCGCGGCGGCGCAGGGCGATCACGGCGATGTTGACGACGGCCATGATGGCGAGCGTGCCGATGGTGCACAGGTTCATCACGGCGTCCAGGGAGGCGAAGGCCGCCGGAACCGCGAAGACGATCGCGACGATGAGCGTGCCCGCCACCGGGGTGGAGGTCCGCGGCGACACCTTGGCGAAGACGCGCGGGATGAGGCCGTCGCGGGACATCGACATCAGGATGCGGCTCTGGCCGTACATCACGGCGAGGACGACGGAGGCGATGGCGACGACCGCGCCGAAGGCGATGACACCGCCGCCGACCGTCGACCCGGTGACCTGGTTGACCACGTACGACAGCGCGGCGGGGCGGCCGGCGACCTGGTCGCCGCCGATGGCCCCGATCGCGGCGAGCGCGACCGCGCAGTAGAGGAGGGTGACCAGGCCCATGCAGACGAGGATCGCGATCGGGATGTCCCGGCGCGGGTTCTTCGCCTCCTCGCCGGCCGTGGTGATCGCGTCGAAGCCGATGTAGGAGAAGAACGCGGCGGTGGTGCCCGCGCCGATGCCGCCGAGGCCGGCCGGGGAGAACGGGGTGAGGTTGCCGTCCTTGAAGGCGCTGTAGCCGATGGCGCAGAAGGCCAGGAGGATGGCGAGCTTCACAGCCGCCATGGCCGCGGTGGCCCGGGCACTCTCGCGCACCCCGCGCACCAGCAGCACGGAGGCCATCGCGATCACGATCACGGCGGGAAGGTTCACGATGCCGCCGTCGCCCGGACCCGCGGACAGGGCGGCCGGGAGCTGCCAGCCGGTAATGCTGTGCAGGAGTTCGTTGACGTACTCGCTCCAGCCGACGGCGACCGCCGAGATGGAGATGCCGTACTCCAGCAGCAGGCACCAGCCGACCAGGAAGGCGGTGGACTCGCCCAGGCCCGCGTAGGCGAAGGAGTACGAGGAGCCGGAGACCGGGATCGCGCCGCCCAGCTCGGCGAAGGAGAGGGCGGTGAAGACGCAGGTGATCGCGGCGAGGACGAAGGAGACGACGACGGCGGGGCCGGCCTGGGCGACGGAGTCGGAGAGGCCGACGAAGATGCCGGTACCGACGATGGCGCCGACACCGAAGCAGATCAGCTGGAAGAGGCCCATCGTGCGCTTGAGGCCGTGACCCTCGCGGTCCGCGCCGGATTCGGCGACGAGCAGGTGCGGGGACTTGATGCGGGGAGCGGGCATGCGGGTGGTGCTCGTTTCTGGTGGTGCGGGCGACCGTCGTACGGTCGCGGCGGCGGCCCCGGCAGGGGTGGTGCCGGGCCGCCGGTCAGGATAAGGCCTGGTGACTGGGGTCAGCCAACGTTGTGTGACGCACCTGCCAGGGTGGCCACCAGGACCGCCTTGATCGTGTGCATCCGGTTCTCGGCCTCGTCGAAGACGACGGAGTGCTCGGACTCGAACACCTCGTCGGAGACCTCCAGCTCGGTCAGCCCGTGCCGCTCGTGGATATCGCGGCCGACGGCGGTGCCGAGGTCGTGGAAGGCCGGCAGGCAGTGCAGGAACTTCACCTGGTCGTTGCCGGTGGCGCGGAGCACGTCCATGGTCACGGCGTACGGGCCCAGCAGCGCGATGCGCTCGTCCCAGACCTCCTTGGGCTCGCCCATCGACACCCACACGTCGGTGGCGATGAAGTCCGCGCCGCGCACGCCCTCCTTCACGTCGTCGGTGAGCGTGATCCGGGCGCCGGAGGCGGCGGCGAGCTGCCGGGCCAGCTGGATGATCGTCTCGTCGGGCCACAGCAGCCGGGGCGCGACGATCCGGACATCCATGCCGAGCAGGGCGCCGGTGACCAGGTAGGAGTTGCCCATGTTGTAGCGGGCGTCGCCGAGGTAGGCGAACGCGACCTGGGGCAGGGGCTTGTCGGTGTGCTCGGTCATGGTGAGCACGTCGGCGAGCATCTGGGTGGGGTGCCACTCGTCGGTGAGGCCGTTGTAGACGGGGACCCCGGCGTAGGTGGCCAGCTCCTCGATGACGCCCTGGCCGTGCCCGCGGTACTCGATGGCGTCGAACATCCGCCCGAGGACCCGGGCGGTGTCCTTCACCGACTCCTTGTGCCCGATCTGCGAGCCGGCCGGGTCCAGGTAGGTGGTGTGTGCGCCCTGGTCGGCGGCGGCGACCTCGAACGCACAGCGGGTGCGCGTCGAGGTCTTCTCGAAGACGAGGGCGATGTTCCTGCCGTGCAGGTACCGCGTCTCGGCCCCGGCCCGCTTGGCGGCCTTCAGCTCGGCCGCCAGCTCGACCAGGCCGCGGAACTCCTCCCCGGTGAAGTCCAGCTCCTTGAGGAAATGGCGGCCGGCGAGGGCGGTCGGGACTGTCGCCATGGGGGCGCTCCAGGGGTACGGGTGCACGGACTGTGGAATTCTATACGACAGTCAGCATGTCTATACAGCGCGTTTCACTCACACCGCGTCGCGCTCCACGGGACAGCTCATACAGCGCGGACCGCCCCTGCCCCGGCCCAGCTCGCTGCCCGGGATCTCGATCACCTCGATGCCCTGTTTGCGCAGATGCGTGTTGGTGGTGGAGTTGCGCTCGTAGGCGACGACGACACCGGGTTCGACGGCGAGCACGTTGCAGCCGTCGTCCCACTGCTCGCGCTCGGCCGCGTGGACGTCCTGGGTGGCGGTCAGCACCCGGATCTCGCCGAGGCCGAGGGCCGCGGCGATCGCCCGGTGCATGTGCTCCGGCGGATGGTCGGTGACCTTCAGCTCCCGCTCGCCGGAGCCCGGTTCGATGGTGTACGAGCGCAGCATGCCGAGCCCGGCGTACTGGGTGAAGGTGTCGCCGTCGACCATGGTCATCACGGTGTCGAGGTGCATGAAGGCCCGCCGCTTGGGCATGTCGAGCGCGACGATGGTGCGCGCGGAGCCCGCCGCGAACAGCTTGTGCGCCAGCATCTCCACGGCCTGCGGGGTGGTGCGCTCGCTCATGCCGATGAGCACGGCTCCGTTGCCGATCACCAGGACGTCGCCGCCCTCGATGGTGGAGGGGTAGTCGGCCTGCCCGCGGGACCACACACGGAACGTTTCATCAAGGAACAGCGGGTGGTACCGGTAGATCGCCTCGAAGTGCACGGTCTCCCGCTGCCGGGCGGGCCAGCGCATGGCGTTGATGGAGACTCCGTCGTAGATCCACGCCGAGGTGTCGCGGGTGAAGAGGTGGTTGGGCAGCGGGCGGAGCAGGAAGTCGTCCAGGTCCATCACGTGGAAGCGGACGGAGGCCGGCTCCGCGTAGGCGTCCAGGAACTCCCGCTTGGTCATGCCGCCGACCAGCGCCTCGGCCAGTTCGGCCGGACCCATCCCGTCGAAGGCGGCGCGCAGGTGGTCGGTGGCGAGGGGGCCGTACTCCTTCTCGTCGAAGACGCGGTCGAGCACGAGGGTGCGGGCCTCGGGCGTCTCCAGGGTCTCGGTGAGCAGGTCGCCGAAGAGGTGGACGGCGACCCCGCGGTCGCGCAGGACGTCTGCGAACCCGTCGTGCTCGGCGCGCGCCCGGCGCACCCACAGCACGTCGTCGAAGAGGAGCGCGTCCTTGTTGCTGGGGGTGAGCCTTTTGAGCTCGAGGTCGGGCCGGTGCAGTATCACGCGGCGCAGCCGCCCGGCCTCGGAGTCGACGTGGTATGCCATGTCTCCATCCTGGCCATCGACGCCCGCCTTCACGCTCTTCTCGGCCGTTTCCGCCCCTTCCTGTTTTCGTCCTATTGACGAGAAGCGGATTCCTCAATTATCGTCGCGATGACGAAAAGCGAGGGGATCCATGGCCGACATCACCCGGCGCCTGGGCTGGCGCCATCTGCGCGGCGCGCCCACGGCGCACATCCGGCACCACCGCTCCGGCACGCTGGTCCACGACGGCCCCGGGCTCAGCTTCTGGTTCCGCGCGCTGACCGCGGCCCTGTCCGAGGTGCCGGTGGACGACCGGGAGCTGGCGATGACCTTCCACGCCCGCACCTCCGACTTCCAGGACGTTTCGGTGCAGGCGACGGTCACCTACCGGATCGCCGACCCGGCCGTGGCCGCCGCCCGCCTGGACTTCTCGATCGACTCGGACACGGGCGCCTGGCGGGGCACCCCGCTGGAACAGCTCGGCACCCTGCTCACCGAGACGGCCCAGCAGCACGCGCTGGACGTCCTCGCCCGGACACCGCTGTCGGCGGCGCTGGCGGACGGGGTGACCGCGGTGCGCGAACGGGTGGCGGCCGGCCTGGGCACCGAGCCGCGGCTGCCGGCCACCGGCATCGAGGTGGTGGCCGTACGGGTGATGGCGCTGCGCCCGGAGCCGGAGGTGGAGCGGGCGCTGCGCACCCCGGCCCGGGAGCAGATCCAGCAGGAGGCCGACCGGGCGACCTACGAGCGGCGGGCCGTGGCGGTCGAGCGGGAGCGGACCATCGCCGAGAACGAGCTGGCCAGCCGCATCGAACTCGCCCGCAGAGAGGAGCAGTTGGTCGAGCAGCGGGGCACCAACGCGCGCCGGGAGGCCGAGGAGCAGGCGGCCGCGGACGCGGTGCGCGCCCGGGCAGAGGCGGCGCGGTCGGTTCAGCTGGCGGAGGCGGAGGCCGCGCGGTCGGTGAAGCTCGCGGAGGCCGAGGCGGCACGGACGCTGAAGCTCACCGAGGCGGAGGCGGCACGGACCCTCCAGCTCGCCGAGGCCGAGGCGGGGCGGGCGGTACGGGTCGCCCGCGCGGAGGCCGAGGGCGCGCGCGAGGTCGGGCAGGCGCGGGCCGAGGCCCAGGCGGCCTGGCTGCGGGTGCACGCGGAGGCCGGCATCGACGGGACGACGACACTCCAGGCGCTCACCGCGACCCGGCTGGCCGAGAACCTGCCCCGCATCGACAGCGTCACGGTCTCCCCGGACGTGCTCACCGGGCTGCTCGCGAAGCTGGGCGGCGGCCCGTCCGAGGCGGCGCCGTGAGCCTCGCGCCGCGTGCCGTCCTGGTCCGTCGCACCACGGAGTACGAGGAGTTGGTGGCCCGGCACGGCACGCACGGCCAGGCCGCCTTCTTCCTCGCCTCCCGGGGCCGGGACATCGAGGAGGTCGCCGAGCGCCACCGCCGGGCCCGCCGCGCCCTGGCCGAGGTGACCGCCGCCGTGCCGCTGACCTGGCGTCAGGCCCAGGTGGAGCGGGCCGACCTGGACCGCTTCCTGTTCGCGCCCGAGGACGTGGTCGTGGTGGTCGGCCAGGACGGGCTGGTGGCGAACGTCGCCAAGTACCTGACGGGCCAGCCGGTGCTCGGCATCGACTCCGACCCGGGCCGCAACCCCGGGGTGCTGGTACGACACCGCCCGCAGGATGCGGCGAAGCTGCTGTCGGCGGCGCCCGCCGTGGTGGACGAACTCACCATGGTCGAGGCGGTCACCGACGACACCCAGCGGCTGGTGGCGCTCAACGAGATCTTTCTCGGCACACCGGGCCACCAGACCGCCCGCTACCGCCTGGGCCTCGACGACGACGGGGGTGCCGTCGAGGCCCAGGCCTCCTCCGGGGTGCTGGTCGGGACCGGCACCGGCGCGACCGGCTGGCTGCGCTCGGTGTGGCAGGAGCGGGGCAGCCGGCTGCCCCTGCCCTCCCCCACCGAGGACCGGCTGGTGTGGTTCGTCCGGGAGGCCTGGCCGTCACCGGCCACGGGTACGACCCTGGTGGCGGGCGACCTCACAGCGTCTGCGACCCTCACGGTCACCGTGGAGTCCGACCGGCTCATCGCCTTCGGCGACGGCATCGAGAGCGACGCGCTCCAGCTCACCTGGGGGCAGTCGGTCCGGGTCGGGGTGTGCGGACAGCGGCTCCGGCTGGCGGGCTGAACCCGCTCAGATCGCGGTGCAGGGGACCGGCCAGCGCCGGATGCGCGGGGGCAGGGCCACCACCCAGCCGCCGCTGACCAGGGCCAGCCGCTCGGCGGCCAGCAGATCCGCGGCCTCGCGCCCGGTGGCGTCCAGGGCGTCGAGCGGAGTCGGGTCCAGGAGCAGGTCGAAGGCGGCCAGCAGACCGGGGTGGTCGAGGGTGAGCCGGGCCGCCGTGCCGGGCTCCCTGCGGTCCATGACGGTCACGAAGCCGGGGCCGCGCCGGTGGTAGAGCGTCCCGTGCGCGTAACCGTCCCGCCAGGCAGCCAACTCCACTTCCCCACCGGGCAGTTCGGCGGGTGGCGGCAGATGGCGCAGGGCACGGAGGTCGTACGACGGCTGCCCCGCCGCCCGCCAGCTCACCCGGAGACCGAGGCCCTGGCACTCGCGCAGGAACCGCACCGCTTCGGCCGTGGCCCGCCCCTGCCCGCCGAGGTCCAGCGGCTCGGCCACCTCGACCCGGCGGCCCGCCGTCCGGTGGGGCACCGCGGCGGGCAGCCCGCTCACCCGGCCACCCCCGCGCCCTCGGGCAGCCGCACCGGCTCGCCCCAGGTGGGGAGCGAGACGTACGTTCCGCCGTCACGGAACAACAGGCCCAGGGACAGGGCGTGCCGGACCCAGTCGCCGACGGCGTAGGCCGGCACGTCGTGGCCGTCGTCCGCCAGCAGCCGGTGCAGGGCGGGTACCGTGCGCCCGTCCTCCAGGCGGAGCAGGGCGCGGGCCCGCCAGCCGGTGAAGCGGTGGGTGGCGGACGGCCGTCCGTGCCGCCGGTCGTGCACCAGCAGGTCCTCGCCGTCCGTCTCGAACAGCAGCCGGGAGTGCGCGTGACCGGCCCGCCAGGCGGCGACGGCCTCCTTCAGCCGCTGCTCGACCGGGCCGCCGACGCCCGCGTCCTCGCTGTCGAACAGGTAGACCAGATCGGCGAGTTCGCCCTCGGGCAGGTCGTAGACGTGCTGGTACATCTCGGCCGGGCGGCGCTTGCCGAAGCCGAGGGCGGGGTCGGTGAAGTGCGGGCTGAACCGCTCCAGTTGGATGCGGTGGGCGCCGCTCGGCGGCTGGAGGTGGACCAGGGCGGGGAGTTGCTCGACGACCGGCGTGTAGTCGTCCGCGGTCTCGCCGGGGAAGCCGTAGAGGAGGTTCCAGGAGCAGGTCAGCGCGTGGTTCTCGCACTCGCGCAGGGTGCGGACGTTGCGGGCGCCGGTGACGCCCTTGTCCATCAGGTCCAGGACGCGGCTGCCCAGGCTCTCGATACCGGGCTGGATGTGCACCGTGCCGGAGGCGCCGAGGAGCTGGAGCTGTGCGGGGGTGAGGTTGGACTTGACCTCGTAGTGCAGCCGCAGGTCCCAGCCGCTCGCGGCGACGCGGGGCAGGAAGTCACGGAAGTAGGCCATGTCGATGATGTTGTCCACCGTGACTACGTCGAGGATGCGGTGGCGGCGCACCAGCCGGTCGATCTCCTCCCACAGCCGCTCCCCCGGCTTGGCCCGGAAGGTCATGGCGGAGCCGTTGAGTCCGCAGAAGGTGCAGTGGTGCTTCTCGCCCCACCAGCAGCCCCGGGCGCCCTCGACCACCAGCTTCGGGTGGACGTACTCCTGCACGGGCGAGGCGTCCAGCACGGACTGCCACTGGTCGTAGTCCGGCGAGGGGATGTCGGCGGGCGCCACGGTCCGCCGGGTCTCGGTGTTGGCCCGCGACACGGGGCCGTCCCACCAGCACAGGCCGGGCACGTCCACGGGCGGGGTGCCCTCGTCCAGGTGCCGCAACAGGGCCGGGAAGGCGTACTCGGCCTCTCCGCGCACCACGTGGTCCACGAAGGGATGGTTGCGGTGCAGGGCGTGGCCCATCGGGCCGTCGCAGTTGCTGCCTCCGAAGACCACGTTCAGCGCGGGTCTTCGGCGCTTGAGTGCGCGGGCGAGCGCGAGGGAGGGCACGTTCTGCATGAACGTGGTCGTGAACCCGACCACGTCCGGCTCGGCCGCGAGTATCTCCGTCGCGCAGGAGGCGATGAACTCGGCGGCGTACGGGCGCATGGCGACGGCGGTGTCGACGAAGACGTCCCGGACGGCCGCGTAGTCCCGCAGCCGGGCCAGGCCCCAGCCGGGATCGTCGTACAGGACGCCGGAGAAGACCCAGTCGCCGAGGCCGTGGAAGATCGCGTCGCTGCCGACTTCCACGCAGTCCCCGGGCCGCAGCCGGCCCCCGGACCGCTCCAGCAGGAACTCCGCCCAGCGCAGCGAGCCGTGGAACTCGGTCACCTCGGCACCGGGACGGGCCTGCCGCACCAGCCGGTTCAGCAGGCCCAGTTGCAGGGACGGGAGGTCGAGCGGATGCCAGGGCATCGTGACCAGGTGAACACGCATGCTCAGCGGGTCGGCCGCTTCTCCAGGATCGCCGGACGGCGGCTGGTGTTCCGGTCCTCGCGGACCACGACCTTCCTGATCTCCATGCCCTCCGCTCCCTCGGGCTTCTCGGTCTCCATGTGCACCACCCCCTCCGCACGTGCGAACACCCTTGTGCCGCACGGCTGTCCACCGTATGGACAGCGGCTCGTGCGGCACAAGGGCCGGGTGGGCCGGCTCACAGCCGGGGGTCGACCGGTTCCGACTCCAGGGCGAGCACCCCGAACACGGCCTCGTGCACCCGCCACAGCGGCTCTCCGTCAGCGAGCCGGTCCAGGGCCTCCAGGCCGAGGGCGTACTCGCGGATCGCCAGCGAGCGCTTGTGGTTCAGGAACCGCCGGCGCAGCTTGGCGAGGTTGTCCGGCCGGGTGTACTCGGGACCGTAGATGATCCGCAGGTACTCGCGGCCGCGGCACTTGATGCCGGGCTGCACCAGCCGTCCCTCCGGGCTGCGGACGAGCGCGCCGACCGGCTTGACGACCATGCCCTCGCCGCCCCGGCCGGTCATCTCCAGCCACCAGTCGACGCCGGACCGGACCGACTCGGGGTCGCCCGTGTCGACGTACAGGCGCCGGGTGGTCCGGAGCAGTCCGCTGCCGTCGTGCTCCACCAGCCGGTCGATCAGGGCCAGTTGCTCGTCGTGCGGCAGCGCGGCGAGGCTGCGCCCGTGGGCGGCCAGGATCTGGAAGGGGGCCAGGCGGACCCCTTCCAGGCCGTCGGTCGTCCAGCAGTAGCGGCGGTAGGCGTCGGTGAACGCGGACGCGTCGGCCGCCCGGTCCCGCTGCCGGTCCAGCAGCCCGCCCACGTCGGTTCCGCGGGCGGCGGCGGCCTCCAGTGCGGCGAGCGCACCGGGGAACACCGCGCCCGAGGCGGCGCCCACGGCCGCGTACTGGCTGCGCAGCAGCCCCTTGGCCTTCAGCGACCACGGCATCAGCTCGGCGTCCAGCAGGAGCCAATCGGTGTCGAGTTCCTTCCACAGGCCCGCTTCCCCGATGGCCGTGCGCAGGCGGCCGAGGATCTCCTCGGTCACCTTCTCGTCGTCGAAGAAGGGCCGCCCGGTACGGGTGTACAGCGCCCCGGTGGGGCCGTCCACGCCGAACCGCTCGCGCGCGGCCTCCGCGTCCCGGCACACCAGGGCGACCGCACGCGAGCCCATGTGCTTCTCCTCGCACACGGCCCGCGCGACCCCGTCCGCCGCGTACTGCGCGAAGGCCTCCACCGGGTGCTCCAGGTAGCCCTCGAGCTGCGAGGTCGCCGTCGGTGCCATCGTCGGCGGCAGGTACGGCAGCAGGCGCGGGTCGACCGCGAAGCGGCTCATGACCTCCAGGGCCGCGGCCGCGTTCTCCTCGCGGACCGCGACCCGGCCCGCGTGCCGCGTCTCCACGGCACGGCGGCCGTGCACGTCCGCCAGGTCCAGCGGCCGACCGTCGTGCCCGCCGGGCGCCTCGCTGCGCAGCGGCCTGGCCGGCTCGTACCAGACCCGCTCGGCCGGTACGTCGACCAGCTCACGCTCCGGCCAGCGCAGCGCGGTCAGCTTGCCGCCGAAGACGGCACCCGTGTCCAGGCAGATGGTGTTGTTCAGCCAGGTGGCCTCCGGGACCGGGGTGTGGCCGTAGACGACGGCCGCGCGGCCCCGGTAGTCCTCGGCCCACGGGTAGCGCACGGGTAGCCCGAACTCGTCGGTCTCGCCGGTGGTGTCGCCGTACAGGGCGTGCGAGCGCACCCGGCCGGAGGTGCGGCCGTGGTACTTCTCGGGCAGACCGGCGTGGCAGACGACCAACCTGCCGCCGTCGAGGACGTAGTGGCTGACCAGTCCGTCCAGGAAGCGGCGCACCTCCGCCTTGAACTCCTCGCTCTCGCCGTCCATCTGCGCGACGGTCTCGGCGAGCCCGTGGGTGTGCTGGACCTTGCGGCCCTTGAGGTAACGGCCGTACTTGTTCTCGTGGTTGCCGGGCACGCACAGCGCGTTGCCGGACTTCACCATCGACATCACGCGGCGCAGCACGCCCGGGCTGTCCGGGCCGCGGTCGACGAGGTCGCCCACGAAGACGGCCGTACGGCCCTCGGGGTGCACTCCGTCGGTGTAGCCCAACCGGCCGAGCAGCGACTCCAGTTCGAAGGCGCAGCCGTGGATGTCGCCGATGATGTCGAAGGGGCCGGTGAGGTGTGTCAGGTCGTTGAACCGCTTCTCGGTGACGACGGTGGCGGCCTCGACCTCCTCGACGCCGCGCAGGACGTGCACCTTGCGGAAGCCCTCGCGCTCCAGGTGCCTGAGGGAGCGGCGGAGTTCGCGGATGTGCCGCTGGATGACCCGGCGTGGCATGTCGGCGCGGTCGGTGCGGGCCGCGTTGCGCTCCGCGCACACCTCCTCGGGCACGTCGAGCACGATGGCGATGGGCAGCACGTCGTACTTCTTGGCCAGCTCGACGAGCTGGCGCCGGCTGTCCGGCTGCACGCTGGTGGCGTCCACCACGGTGCGGCGGCCGGCGGCCAGCCGCTTGCCGGCGATGTAGTGCAGGACGTCGAAGGCGTCCCGCGACGCACTCTGGTCGTTCTCGTCGTCGGCGACGAGACCGCGGCAGAAGTCGGAGGAGATCACCTCGGTCGGCTTGAAGTGCCGGCGGGCGAAGGTGGACTTGCCGGAGCCGGAGGCGCCGACGAGGACGACGAGGGACAGGTCGGTGACGGGGAGGACTCGTCCCGTGCGGGTCTCGGTCATGCTGCCTTCGCCTCCTTCTCGGTGTCGTTGCGGTGGAACAGGGCCATCTGGGTGGGCGGCCCCACCTCGGGGTCGTCCGGCCCGACCGGGGCGTACTCGACCCCGTAACCGTGCCGCTCGCCCACGGCGGCCGCCCAGGTCCGGAACTCCTCACGGGTCCACTCGAAGCGGTGGTCGCCGTGCCGGACGTGACCGGCGGGCAGGGTCTCCCAGCGGACGTTGTACTCGACGTTCGGGGTGGTCACGAGGACCGTGCGCGGGCGGGCGTGGCCGAACACGGCGTACTCGAGGGCGGGCAGCCGGGGCAGGTCGAGGTGTTCGATCACCTCGCTCAGCACGGCAGCGTCGTAGCCCTTGAGCCGGTTGTCGGTGTAGGCGAGCGAGCCCTGGAAGAACTGCACGCGGGCCGCCTGCCGCTCGCCCATGCGGTCCAGCTTCAGCCGGCGCGCGGCGATGGTCAGGGCCCGCACGGAGACGTCGACGCCGACGACCTCCGTGAACCGCACGTCCTTGAGCAGCTCGTGCACCAGCTGGCCCTGACCGCAGCCCAGGTCGAGGACCCGCGCGGCTGCGGACGCGCGCAGAGCGGCGACGATCGCCTCTCGCCGCTGCACGGCCAGCGGTGTCGGCCTCTCCTCCGCCTCCGTCTCCTCCTCGACCGCGTTGTCGATCGCCTCGACCTCGCTGTCGTCGGCCTCGGCCAGACGCACCAGCTCCAGCCGCTCCATCGCCTGCCGGGTCAGCGACCAGCGGCGGGAGAGATAGCGGCTGGTGATCAGCTTCTGCTCCGGGTGCGTGGGCAGCCAGCCCTCGCCGGCCCGCAGCAGCTTGTCGACCTCGTCGGAGGAGACCCAGTAGTGCTTGGCGTCGTCCAGCACGGGCAGCAGGACGTACAGGTGGCGCAGTGCCTCGGCGAGGGTCAGCGTCTCCGACTCCAGGACGAGGCGGACGTACCGCGAGTCGCCCCACTCCGGGAACTCGGTGTCGAGGGCGACCGGGTCGGCGGCCACCGCCCAGCCGAGCGGTGCGAAGAGCTGTCGTACGAGATCCGGGCCGCCGCGGGCGGGCACCGCGGGCACCTCGATGCGCAGCGGCAGGGGCGCGGCGGCCCGCTCCGGGCGGGCGGTGCACACTCCGCGCAGGGCGCTGGAGAACACACTGCTCAGGGCGACCGCGAGCAGCGAGGAGGCCGCGTAGGGGCGGTCGTTCACGTACTGGGCGAGTGCCGCGTCGGGTGCTCCGCCGCGGCCCTTGCCCTTGCCCCGCCGGACCAGCGCGACCGGATCGACCTCCAGCAAGAGCGCGGCCGTGCAGCGCTCGGCGTCCGCCTGCGGGTAGAAGACGTGCGCGGTGCCGTAGGAGGTCGAGAAGGTCTGCGCCTTGTCGGGGTGCTTGTGCAGCAGGAACCCGAGGTCGGTGGCGGGCAGGGCGGCGGTGCCGCTCGTCGATATCGTCAGGAACACACGTCCGAGTCTCCCCGGTCGGCACCGCTGTGACCACCGCTTTTCAAGCAGCGCCCCGCCCGCCGGTCGGGCTACCTGCCGCTGTCCTCCGGCTTCCACGGGCCGACGCCGAGCCGGCCCGTCGTGCCGAGGTCGAGCTCCGGTGTCACGATCACCGGGCGGGCGCCCGGCTTGGCCCACACCCGCACGTACGGGGCGTTGACGGGACTGAGGCCGTCGCCGGCCTCGGTGGTGTTGCGCCACGTGAGGACGGCGAAGGCGCGCTCACCGGGGCCGAGGGTGAGGGGCCGCGGGGTGCCGTCGGCGCCGGTGCCCGTGGCGATCTCGTCGCCGTGCACGACGCTCACGCCGGTGACGGGTTCGTGGTCGGCGTCGAGGACCTGGAGCGCGGGGCGGCCGTTCAGGCTGTACGCGCGCGTGCCGCAGTTCTCCAGGTGCAGGCCCACCACGCGCAGTCCCATGGCGGCGTCGCCCCGGTCGGCGTGGACGCGCACCCCGGAGGCCGGGCAGGGCCCGCCCGTCGAGGGGGCCTCGGCGCCGGGGTAGCTCCGCACCTTCTCGATCGACACGCCCGTCACGGCCGGGGCGCCCGCAGGCAGTTCCCCGAGGACGGCGGTGCCCTTCGCTGTCTGCCCCGGCGAGACCGCGGCCACTGTCTTCTGCACGGCGTCGACGGCACCTCCGGACGCCGACAGGAAGCCGAGGGTGACCGTGTAGGTCATCGCCGTCCTGGCGTGGTTGGTGACCGTGAAGTCGGCGGAAATGCCGGCGTTCGCGCAGTCGCGGCCCTGGCCGGACGCCCCGCCGGACAGGCCGGTGATCCGCACGCCGTCCTTGGCCGCCAGGGTGCCCGTGGGCAGCGGAAGCGGGGTACGGGAGGAATGCGGGGCGGTGGTGGCGGGTGACGGGCCGTCGGCCGGATCGGCGCCGTACCGGGGACTGCCGGACGGGCACAACGGCTCGGCGCTGACGCCCCCGGGGTGAGGACCCTCCCCGCGGGAGCCGGTCTTCTCCGCCCCGCAGCCGGTGAGGACGAGGACCGCCGCCGCGGCGGCGGTCGCCGCGGCGCCCGTGGTACGGACCGCCCTGCTCATGACTTCTTGTCGATGATCGTCCGGGCGTTCTCGCCGGCCCGCTCGTCCGCTGCGCGCAGGGCGTCCAGATCCTTCTTGCGCTTGCTGATGACCGCCTTCTGAGCGCGGGTCTCGATGGCGTGGAGGGTGCCGATGTAGTCGGTGTCGAGCTTGCACCGGGCATCGGCAGCCGCTGTCTTCTTCTCCCTGTCCGACGGCTCCTCGGTCCGGTACCAGGCGGTGTCGAGCGATGCCTTGTCCGGGTCGGAGTAGCGGAAGCCCTTCTCCTTCATGCAGGCCGACCACGCACGGTCGGCCTTCTTCCAGGCCGGGTCCTTCCGCGCCTGCTTGTTGGACTCGTACCACAGTTGGAGGCCCAGGGAGTAGTAGCCGCTGAGCTTGAGGCCGTTGACCGTCGTCACCTTGGGCGGAGGGCCGTAGATCTTCCGCGTCGCCTGTCCCAGGCAGCCGCCGTCGGGGACGGGGTGTCCGTGGGCGTGGTGGCTGTCGCCGGAGTCGAACCTGCCGGTGAGAGCGACGTACTGGTCCGCGGGCCACTCCTGGGGCTGTGAGGACTCCTCCTGAGTCCGGTTGTGGTAGCCGTGCTCGGCCGCCCGGTCGGGATCGTCGACCCCGTAAGGGCTGTCGTCACCGGTCCTGCTGCGGCTCCCGAGGGTTCCCTGCCGGACCGGGTACGTCGACTCGACGCTCCTGGTGTCGAGCACCGCGAACCCGGCGAAGCCGAGCCGGACCATGCACTGCTTCGCGAGGATCCACTGCGCCGTGCCGATGGACTTTCCCCGGTCCGAGGACGGGTCCGGCAGGTAGGCGTGCAGCGGGAACGCCTCCATGGTGTTGAGGCGGCGGGCGTCGTCGGCGGAATCGTCCTGGCCGGCGAACTGGCAGGCCGACAGGGCCAACAGGCCGGTGAGAGCGAGAGGGAGCACTTTACGCACCCGATCATCCGATCAGGCCTGGATCATGCGCGCTGTGATGGAGCCCACAGTTCCGGCACACAGAGTTCACAGACCGGGCACACCGCCCACGAGATCCGCGGTTCCTGTGATCTCCACCATGGCCCCCGGAGCCGAGACCTGATGAAGTGACTCCCCGTCAACTGACCACTGACAGAAGGGGGAACCATGACCATCGACCGAGGGGGCGTCCGCAGGAGAGCCGTCGTGGCGGTGGCGGCCGGTGCCGTCCTGGGCGCGGGGGTCCTCGCGGCCGCCCCGGCCCAGGCGGCTCCGGCGACCGCCGCGGCGCCGCAGGTGTCGGCTCAGGGCGCGTACGCGATGGACGCGGCCACGGGCAGGCAGCTCTTCGGCAAGGCGCGGGACGGACGGCTGCGGACCGGTTCCACGACGAAGATCATGACGGCGCTCGTGGTGCTGTCGCAGCGGAACCTGAACCTCGAGAGGAAGGTGAGGATCCAGAAGGCCTACACGGACTACGTCATCGACCCGGCCACGGGCACCCAGCGCTACTCCAGCGCGAACCTGATCCTCGGTGACTCGATGAAGGTGCGCGACCTGCTGTACGGGCTGATGTTGCCGTCGGGCTGCGATGCGGCCTACGCACTGGCGGACACCTACGGAACGGGCCCGACGACGGCGGCGCGGACCAAGTCGTTCATCGGGAAGATGAACAGCAAGGCACGCGAACTGGGGCTGACGAACACCCACTTCGACTCGTTCGACGGGGTGTCCAACGGCAGGAACTACGCGTCACCCCGGGACCTCGCGAAGCTGGCCGGGGCCGCGTTGAAGAACAAGACGTTCAAGAAGGTCGTCGGCACCAAGGAGTACGACGACATGCAGTCGTACCGGCCCGGCGGCGGAACGCACGCGATGCCCGCGTGGAAGAACTCGAACAAGCTGCTCGGCTCCTACCGGGGCGCGATCGGCGTGAAGACCGGATCCGGGCCGGAGGCGAAGTTCTGCCTGGTCTTCGCGGCGACCCGCAACGGCAGGACCGTGGTGGGGACCATCCTCGCGGACACGTCGGCGGACGAGCGGTTCAAGGACGCGAAGAAGATCCTCGACCACGGCTTCGCGCAGCGCGGCTGACGAACGGCGAGGGCCGGAGTGACGGGCACCCATCGCTCCGGCCCTCACCGGCGCCCCTGCGGGCCGAGGGCTGCCGCAGGCCGTCGCCGCGCCTCCACGCCCAGGGCCCGGCTCAGCGTTCTCCTCCGCCGGCGTTCGCCCGGGCCCGGCGTTCGGCCGCGTACCCGTTCGCCACGATCAGCGCGATCGAGGCCAGGCCCAGCACGGCGACCAGCGCGTTGACCCAGGCGTAGGCGGGGCTGCTCGGGTAGGTGCCGCCGTCGTCCAGGACGCAGTCGAACCGCAGCGGCAGCCAGGAGGCCGTCTGCCCGACGAGGTGATCGGCCCGGTAGTCGTCGCGGCAGTCATGGGACGGCGTGGAGTCCGCGCCGGACGAGGACTCGTGCACGGCGAACCCGACCGCCCCGGCGCCGAGCAGGTAGAGGATCACGGCGCCCGAACCGGTCATCCATGCGGACCAGCGCAGCAGCTCCGACCGCCGGTCCGGCCGCCGACCGGGCACGGCGGCCGAGACGAGTTTGAAGACGGCCGCGATCAGCCAGACCGGGACCGCCAGGAGGGCGGGAATGGCCAGGAGGGCGAAGAGCGTGCCGGGCAGGGAGTCGTCCATCGGACGAGATCACCAGGCGCCGGCGGCCCTGGCTGTGGTGGAGGCCATAGTTCCGGTCACAGGACCGTCACAGGCCGGACCGCCCCCTCCGGTCATGGTCCGGAGGGGGCCGGTGCGGGGACCCTACGACAGCTGCGACTGGACCTGGCCGGCGATCAGCTCCAGGTGGTCGAGGTCGGACAGGCCGAGGACCTGGAGGTAGATCCGCCGGGAGCCAGTCTCGGCGTACGGCCGATCTTGTCGACCACCTCGGCGGGCGAGCCGGCCAGACCGTTGGCCTTCAGCTCGTCCACCTCACGGCCGATCACCGCGGCGCGCCGGGCAACCTCCTGGTCGTCCCTGCCGACGCACACCACGAGCGCGTTGGAGTACGTCAGGTCGTCCGCCTTGTGGCCCGCCTCCTCGGCGGCGGCGCGCACCCGGCCGAACTGCCGCTCGCTGTCCTCGACCGAGGCGAACGGAATGTTGAACTCGTCGGCGTAGCGTGCCGCGAGGCGCGGGGTACGGGTCGCGCCGTGCCCCCCGATGAGCACCGGGATCTTCTCCTGGGCCGGCTTGGGCAGCGCGGGCGAGTCGGCCAGGTCGTAGTACGTGCCGTGGAAGTTCCCTCGTCAGCGTCGTCCCCTCACGGGTTGCGACGACCACGGTGATGGCTGCGCGTGGCATGCGGCCTTCGGATGTGTTGGTGGTACCCGGCTGCCTCCGGCGTCGCCGGACGAGTCGGGACGGCAGGATTCGAACCTGCGACTCCCCGCTCCCCAAGCGGGTGCCCTGACCGCCGAACTACGCCCAGTTGCACATGACTTGATGCATAATCAGTACTGACGCCACCTTCGCTTGATCGGGGGAACGGCGCGGGCAGGGGCCTTGGCTCCCGCTGCGCCGTACTCCCCGGAGAGGAGGTGGAGTGGTGGAACTCGTCACCTTGGTAGTCGTGCTCGCGATCATCCTGGCGGTACGACAGTGACCCGTCACCGGACGGCCTCCTGCGGGGGGCCGTCCTCTTGAGAGGAAGCGTCCGGAGCGTGAGGCCCGGGTGCTGATCGTCGCGCCACGGCGACAGCACCGAAGCCACGTCCTCTCCGCGTGTGCCAGGCACGTACGTCGGAGCATCGACATGCATGATGGATGCATGGATCTTCGAGTGTTCACAGAGCCCCAGCAGGGAGCGACATACGAGACGCTCCTCCGCGTCGCAAAGACGGCTGAAGAGCTGAACTACGGAGCGTTCTTCCGGTCTGATCATTACCTGCACATGGGCAACGTCTCCGGCCTGCCCGGCCCCACAGACGCATGGATCACGCTCGCGGGCCTGGCCCGGGAAACGAGTCGAATCCGCCTCGGCACGCTCATGACCGCCGGCACCTTCCGCCTCCCCGGCGTCCTGGCCATCCAGGTTGCACAGGTCGACCAGATGTCCGGCGGGCGAGTTGAGCTGGGTCTCGGCTCCGGATGGTTCGAGGACGAGCACAAGGCCTACGGCATCCCGTTCCCGAAGGAGAAGTTCGGTCGGCTGGAGGAACAGCTCGCGATCGTCACCGGGCTGTGGGCGACAGAAGTCGGCAAGCGGTTCAGCTTCGACGGGAAGTACTACCAGCTCCAGGACTCCCCCGCGCTGCCGAAGCCGCAGCAAGGGAAGGTACCCGTCCTCGTCGGCGGGCATGGTGCGAAGCGAACGCCCGCACTGGCGGCCCAGTACGCCGACGAGTTCAACATCCCGTTTGCGTCCGTCGAGGACAGTGAGCGTCAGTTCGGCCGCGTCCGGGCCGCCGCTGAGGAGCACGGCCGGAAGGGCGACGACCTCGCCTACTCCAATGCCCTCGTCGCATGCGTCGGCAAGACGGATGCAGAAGTGAAGCGTCGAGCAGATGCCATTGGCCGTGAGGTGGACGAGCTGAAGGCCAATGGCCTTGCGGGCTCTCCTGCTGAGGTGGTGGAGAAGCTGGAGCGGTACAAGGCTGTCGGTTCACAGCGTGCGTATCTCCAGATCCTGGATCTGGACGATCTGGATCACCTGGAGTTGATCGCTTCGGAGGTCATGCCGCACGTTTGATGGACGAGCCGTCGCGGTGGGGACTCGAACCCCGGACGCGGCAAGCCCTCGCCGCGTGCGGGGGCCAGCGCTGCGCCAACCAGCGACCGCGCAGGCGTGCGCAGCGCTCCGGCTCGTCAGTGTGCCCGACGGGATTCGAACCCGCATCGCCTCCCGGAAGGGGAGGAGTTCTGGACCGCTGAACTACCGTCTCCTCAATCGACAGGAATTCGAAGGTCGATACACCGACCCTGCACGGCCCCCGCCCCGTCAACCGCACTGGTACCGCCGGGCACGACCGTCCTCGGTCGGGTGAAAATCGTCCACCCGGCGCGCCGGGTGCCAGGCAGGCCAGTGACCGGCTCCGGCGGTGATCGTTGGCTCGTCGGAGCCGGACCGTCCGGCACCCGCGCCGGACGGTCGTCGCCGTCGCGCGTCACCGCATCGGCCCTCCCGGGCCGGGCCGGGGGCCGAGGAGGCCGTCATGTCCGAAGAGTCCGTTCCCCCACAAGGTGGCTCCGCCGGGCAGCCGAAGGGGCTGCTGGAGCAGATGGAGGAACTGATGGCGGCGTTGAACGCGGATCTGTCGGCCCTGGACGCCGAGTTCCAGTCGGCCGGTGGTTCGGGGCGGGCGTCGGCCGAAGAGGGCGAGCTCGCCTGACGCGTCGTCGTGCTGGGGGCCGCGCCCCCAGACCCCTCTTTCGACCCTGAACGGGCCTCGTCCTCGAACGCCGGACGGCTGGTCCGTGCGCCGCTCGCCTCACACGCCCGACGGGCTGTCCTTCGCGCCCTCCGGTAACACCTCCTCCCGTGCGGCCAGCTTGCGCAGCATCTCCAGGACCCGGTCCCGGGACTCGTCCGCCGCGTCGATGGCCTCCATGCACTGCCAGTACGTCGTCTCGTCGGCCGCGCCGCTGGCGATCCCGACCAGGGCTATGCCGACCTCGCCCAGCAGCCCGCCGAGGCAGAGGAGGGTCTGCCGGGCGTCGTCCAGCTCGGTGAGCTGGGCGGCGCGCAGGTCGCCCGGGTCGAGTTCGGGAGGGTCCAGGACGCCGCAGCCCCGGCCCGCCAGCTCGGTCAGGCCCAGCGCCTCGCCCCGCAGCTCCGGCGGTCCTGACACCGCGAGGCGGCTGCCGATCGCCTGGGCCAGGGCCTGCGCCTGCCACACCTCGGCCATGATCTCGGGTATCTCGGCGCCTCCCATCAGGGCACGCCTGCTGGTCACAATGAGCCGCACCGCATCCATGCGCTGCCCCCGTCCCATCCGTCGCGCGTCGTCGCGCGTCCGCCTGAACTCCCTTGTCCACTACCCAGCGTGAAGGTCCGTGGGGTGAAAAGCCAGAGCTAGCCCGAATTCTGTGGACAACAATTCGGATCCAGCAGGGGATTTGACTCCGTAGAGTGATAACGGAGCAGTTCAGTCCGGGAGTTGCGGCCGTGGTTGGGCGTCAGGGAGCGTCTTCCCTTCCGGGGGCCGGAAAGCGGCGTTCGTTACGGTCGATCTTGGCGGAGAGAGCGGTCAGCGGGTCGATGCCGAGGACCTCGCAGAGCTGGAGCAGATAGGCGAGGACATCGGCGACCTCGTCCGTGACGCGGTGCGCGGTGTCGGGTTCGTCCATCACCCGGGCCGACTCCTCCGGGGTCAACCACTGGAAGATCTCCACCAGTTCGGAGGCCTCCACGCTGAGGGCGGCCACGAGGTTCTTGGGGGTGTGGTAGGGCTGCCAGTTGCGCGCGGCGGCGAACTCGGCCAGCCTGCGCTGGAGTCCGGCCAGGTCAGGGTGTTCCGTCACGGGTTCAGGTGTACCACTGTGACGCCCTCCAACCCTGCGGCCCACGACGCGTCGCTCACCGCGCCCACACAGCGGATGTGCCCGCGCTCGCCCATCCGGGCCGCCGTCCGCAGCAGTGCGCGGCGCTGGCCCGGGTCGAGACTGCGGTCGAAGCCGTCGCTGAGCACGGTGAGGGTGCGCAGGGCGTCGGGCACCTCGCCCGGTGTGTCCATGTCCAGGACGCCGGGCCCGGTCAGCAGCACCAGCGCCAGCGCGACATAGCGCAGCTCGCCGTCGCCGAGCCGGGCCAGTTCGGTGCGCAGGCCGTCGCCCCGGTCGAGCAGCGCGCGGACGGTGCCGTCGGCCAGCGGCTCGGCGACCAGGTCGGTCACCGGGCCCGCGCAGCCCGCGTGCAGCGCCTCGACCAGCTGGGAGTGCCGGCGACCGCACTCGAAGCGGGTGCGCCACAGGACGTCGGCCAGGTTGTCGCAGCCGGGCATGAGCCGTCCCGAGCCCGTCGGGACGGGGGTGCGCATGTACTCGGGCCGCGGATCGCAGGGAAAGACGGAGCGCAGGGCGACGACCATCTGTTCGGCGGCGGCGAGCACATGCCGCTGCCCGTCCGTCTTGCCGGCCACCCGCAGCGGCAGCAGGGGGGTGCCGAGCCGGTCGTCGGGCAGCGGGGCGCGGGTCACCGGGGAAGAGCCCGCGGTGTGCCAGGCGGCCTGGACGGTACGGCGGCCGGGGTCGCGCAGGGCGGTCTCCAGCAGGACCACTCCGCGCGCCGTCAGCCGCTCGCCGACGATCCGCAGTTCGGGCTCCGCCTGTACGGCGACGTCGAGCCGGACCGGCCCCTCGGCACCGTCGGCCGTACAGCCGATACGGAACCCCCGGCGCCCCTGGGAGTCGGGCCGCGCCCGCTCCGGCACGCGGGCGACCGGATCCGGGAACACCTCGGCGAGCCGCGCCCCTCCCGCGAGCCGCGCGAGCGCCTCGTAGGCCCCGAGCGCGGTCGACTTCCCCGCGCCACTCGGCCCGGCGAACAGGGTGACCGCCCCCAGCGGAAACGCGGCCCGCCGATGCCCGGCAAAGGCGGACAGCCGCAATTCGGTGATCCGGGCGCGTACGTCGATGGGGGCGGGCGTGGTGGCAGGTGCGGGGGTGGGTGCGGATTCCGGGGAAGGCCCGGGTGGAGGTCCGTACGCGCCCCGGGCGACCTGCGCCGGCACGACAGGCTCGGGAACCACCGAGGGGCCGACGCCACCCACTCGGGCCACGGGGGACCCGGCCGACGCGGATAACTCGCACGCCTCGGGGGACACGGGGGATCCGGCTGACGCGGAGGCCCGGGACGGCCCGGAGGATTCAGCTGACACGGAGACCCCGGACGGCTCGCGCGATCCGGACGACTCGAAGGCCCCGGACGGCTCGGAGGACTCGGACACCCCGGAGCCCCCGGATGACCTGAAGGATCCGGGGGCTCCGGACGAGGGCTCGAATGACGTGGAGGATCCGGCGGCTCCGGAGGCCCCGGACAGCCCGAAGACCCCGGACGCCCCGGATACCCCGGAGGACCCGGAGACCCCGGACGACCTGATGAACCCGGACGTTGCGGAGGAGCTCAACGGCCCGGACGACGACGCGGAGGGCCCGGCGGACGCAGACGAGCCGGCGGGCGCGGAAGGCACGGCCATGTCCGGACGGTAGGCCTCCGCGGTGACGGCGAACCGTTTTGTCCGCCGCACCTTCCTACGATCGGGGGACCGGCCGAGGTGACTCGGGCCGGAAGGCCCCTCCGCTCAGCCCTCGGAGACCCCCGCTCCTTCCATCAACCCGCTGACCTCCGTACCGGGCGGGGTCAGGAGGAACACGTTGCGGTCGACCCGGTGCATGCCGCTGCCGAGGCCGAAGACGACGCCGGTGCTGAAGTCGAGGACGCGCTTGGCGACCTCGCCCTCCGCGTTGGAGAGGTCGAGCAGCACCGGCACCCCGGCCATCAGCGTCTCGGCAACCTCCCGCGCATCCGCGAAGACATTGACCCGCAGGACGACGAATCTGCGCCGTGTCTCGGTCTCCGCGTCGGGCACCGAGCGGTGGCTCACGGCGGACGGCCAGGCGTCCCGGCCCCGCAGCGGCACGACCTGGGCGAGCCCTTCCCACTGTTCATCGGTGACGTCGTAACGGCTCACCGGCTCCCCCCGACCTGACTCGCACTCAATGCCTGCACCAGCCAATTCTTACGCCAAGTCACCCGTTCGGCCCAACAACGACACGAAGCGCCACCGCCCCGGAAGTACCTTCCTCACTCAACTGCGGGGCGTTATGCCCGACTTCATCCGGTTCTTACCGCCTTCACACCGGACTCTTCACCTGGTGTCGCACCCGGCTCACCGGCTGCCATTAGCGTCCGGTGTCGTGCACTTGGCAGAAACACAGCAGGTGACACCCGATCGGCGGACACAGTCGGCGGTGTCCGCCGCTCCGGGACGTCTCACGGAGAACTCCGGGAGCCCCGCACAGTGGCACCGCGTCCTGACGCTGCTCGCCGACGTGAGCCTCTTCATCGGCACGCGCACGGTGTGGACGCAGGCGGCCACGCACCGCCTCGCCCTCGCGGCGGTCATCTCCGTCTGCTACGCCTCGATCCTGGTCAGCGGCGTCCTCGCCCTGACGGTCCGCCGGGCGCGCTCGCTGGCCCGCCTGGACCTGGTGGTGCTGCTCACCGCGATCGCACTCGCTTTCTGCAACTGGGCACTGAACCACGGCGGCGGCGACGAGGCGGTCCTCACCACCCAGGCCGCGCGGGACATGGTCGCCGGGCACCCGATGTACGGGCAGGCCTGGCCCTGGCTGTTCCACGCCAAGGGCATCGCCCTGACGCCCACCATGGACGGCGGCTACGACTTCACGTACGGCTATCCCCCGCTCGCCCCGCTGCTGACCGCACCCCTGCTGTGGCTCGGCCACGGCGGCGCCCCGGCGACGGCGGCGTCGACGCTCGCGCTGGTCGCCGCCACGGTGGTGTTGTGGCGGATGCTGCCGGTGGCGTGGCGCTCGACGGCCACAACGGTCTGTCTGGGCTTCGGTTTCCTGCCGACGTACGCCCGTCAGGGCTACCCGGCGATCCCGGCCCTGGCCCTGCTGCTCCCGGTGGTGGTGGGCTGGCCGCGGCTCGGGAGGGGCGGCCGGCTCGGTGCGTCGGGGATCGCACGGGCCGCCTGCCTCGGGGCCGCGTGCGCGGCACAGCAACTGCCCTGGTTCGTGATGCCGTTCCTGCTGGCCGGCATCTACGCCGTACGCCGCGGTGAACTGGGCGGACGCGCGGCCTCGCTGATCGTGCTGCGCATCCTGGGGATCGCCGCGGCGACGTGGCTGCTGATCAACGCGTACTTCCTCGTGCACGAGCCGGGCCCCTGGCTCGGCGGGATCGCCCTGCCGCTGACGCAGGGCGCGGTGGTGCACGGGCAGGGCCTGGTGGGCATCTCCCTGTACTTCACGCACGGCAGCGACCGGCTCGACTGGTACGGCCATGCGAGCATGCTGCTCGCCGCGGCCCTGCTGGCGCTGTTCGTGCTGTTCGTACGGCGGCTGGGCCCGGCCGCGACCGTGCTGCCCTGGTGTGCCTTCTACCTGGCGACGCGCTCCCAGGACGGCTACTACCTGATGATGACCCCGCTGTGGTTCGCGGCGGCGATCACCGTGCCGCTGTCGGACTTCGGGCAGGCCTGGCAGCCGCGCCCCCGGTGGCTGAGGGGCCGGCGCCGCCGCCCTGCGCTGGCGGGCGCGATGGTCCTGCTGGTGCTGCCCGCACTGGTGAGCGCGACCCTGGCGGTGACCGGCCGGCCGCCGCTGCGGATGGACGTCACGGCGGCGCGGCGGGCCGCGGCGCACTCGCTGTCCGCGCTGACCGTGCGGGTGACCAACACCGGGAGCGGGCCGCTCACTCCGCACTACATGCTCACGACGGGCCAGGGCATGAGCCGGTACTGGTCCCTGGAGCGGGGCCCGGCCACGATCCCCGCGCACACCACGGCGACCGTGGAACTCCGGGCGCCCTCCGGCCGGTTCGCGCTGCCCGTCAAGAAGAGCACCCGCGTCCGGCTGCGTGCCTTCACGGCGACCCCGCAGACGCTCTCCACCCTCGACGTACGGCCAGCCGAGCTGGGTCGGCAGGGCTGACGTCAGGCCTCCGTGCGCGTGAAGCGCAGCTCGGCCGTCACCGTGGTCAGGCCGCGCATCATGCCGAGCTGGTTCCAGGTCACACCGAACTGGTCGCGGTCCACGGTGAACTCGGCCGCCAGGGTGAGCGCCTCGGCCGTGGCCGAGGTCAGCCGAGCGGTGAGGTCCAGCGGCCGGCTGATGCCCCGCACGGTGAGCTGGCCGACGACCTTGACGCTGTCGCCGTCGAGACGGTCGGCGCCGCGGACGGCGAAGGTGATCTCCGGGTGGTTGTCGGAGTCGAGCAGGTCGGCCGAGCGCAGGTGCGTGTCCCGCTTGGCGTTCCGGGTGTCCAGGGAGGCCACGTCCAGGGTCACGGTGCCGGTGGCGGAGCCGTCGGGCCGGACCTCGCCCCGGCCCGTGACGGCGGCGAACGTGCCCTTGACGGTGACCAGGCCCCAGAAGGTCTTGTGCCGCAGGCCCACGGCGGACGTGGTCGGGTCGAGCTGCCAGAGGCCTGTTTCCACGGCGACGGTCATGGCCGTCCTCCCATTCGTTGACATATGGTCGTTCAAATTTGGATGACCTTACGCTAGCCCAATATCCAAATTTGGACAACAGGTAGACTCGACACCATGGCCGCCCGCGACAGAACCTCCGCCGACCAGCCCGCTTGCCCCTCCGGCGAGGGCGGCGGTCTGCTCCCGGGAGAGTTGCGCGCATGGATGCTGCTGCTGGCCGCGACGGGCGCGGTGGAGCAGCGGCTGCGGTCGGTCGTGAAGACGGCCCTGGACGTCTCGCACGACGAGTTCCTGATCCTGTGCCTGCTGGCCGAGCAGCCGCAGGGCGGCCTGCGCATGACCCGGATCGCCGATCTCCTCGGCCGCCCCAAGACCCGGCTCACCTACCAGATCGCCTGCCTCCAGCGGGCGGGTCTGGTCACCCGCGAGTCCGTCTGCGGCGACAAGCGGGGCATCGAGGTCGCGCTCACCGACAAGGCCCGCCGACTGCTGCGGGAGGCCTCCGGCACCCTCGCCGAGACGGTCCGCGAGGCGCTCTCCCGGTTCGTCGGCCCCGAGCAGCGCGAGGCACTGTGCGCGCTGGTGCCCGATCTCGCCGACGAGCCGCACCAACCATAGGAAAACGGACCGCCGAGAGGGTGAGAGGCACAGGTCACAGCCGCAAGGAGGGAAACGTCACAGCCCTCGCCCTCCTGTCAATTGAGCGCACTGCCCTAGCATCCGAGCATGACGGTCCTGCCTGACGACGGGCTCTCTCTGGCCGCCGAGTTCCCTGACGCGACACACGAGCAGTGGCAACGCCTGGTCGAGGGTGTGCTGCGCAAGTCGGGCAAGGAAGTCTCGGGCACGGCAGCTGAGGACGCTCTGTCCACGACGCTCGAGGACGGGCTCCGCACCCGGCCCCTGTACACGGCACGCGACGGCGCGCCCGACCCCGGCCTGCCCGGTTTCGCCCCGTTCGTACGCGGCGGCCGCCCCGAGGGCAACACCGCGGGCGGCTGGGACGTACGGCAGCGGCACGCGGCAGTCCCCGACGGCGCGGTCCTGGCGGACCTGGAGAACGGCGTCACTTCGCTCTGGCTGCTCGTGGGACAGGGCGGCATTCCCGTGTCCGGGCTCGCGCGCGCCCTCGACGGGGTCTACCTCGACCTGGCCCCGGTGGTCCTGGACGCCGGCCGTGAGGTCGAAGCCGCCGCGGACGAGCTGCTGCGGCTGTACGAGGAGCGGGGCGTCGACTCGAAGGCCGTGCGCGGCAACCTGGGCGCGGACCCGCTGGGGTACGAGGCCCGCACCGGCGAGGCGCAGGACTTCGCTCCGGTCGCCGCGCTGGCCCGGCGGGCGGCCGAGCGGTATCCCGGCCTGCGCGCGCTGACCGTGGACGCGCTGCCGTACCACGAGGCGGGCGGCTCGGCCGCGCAGGAGCTGGGCGCCTCCCTGGCCACCGGCGTGGCCTACCTGCGGGAGCTGACCGAGGCGGGTCTCACGGTCGAAGCGGCCTGCGGGCAGCTGGAGTTCCGGTACGCGGCCACCGCCGACCAGTTCCTGACCATCGCCAAGCTGCGCGCGGCGCGCCGGCTGTGGGCGCGGGTCGCCGAGGTGTCCGGGGCACCGGGCGCGGGTGCGCAGGTGCAGCACGTGGTGACCTCGCCGGTGATGATGACCCGCCGTGACCCGTGGGTGAACATGCTCCGCACGACGATCGCGACCCTCGCGGCCGGAGTGGGCGGCGCCGACTCCGTCACCGTGCTGCCGTTCGACCACGCCCTCGGCCTGCCGGACGCGTTCGCCCGCCGGATCGCGCGCAACACCTCCACGATCCTGGTCGAGGAGTCCCACCTGGGCCGGGTCATCGACCCGGCGGGCGGCTCCTGGTACGTCGAGCAGCTGACGGACGAACTCGCCCAGGCCGCCTGGGCGAACTTCCGGCGGATCGAACGGCTCGGCGGCCAGGCGGCCGCGCTGCGCTCGGGGGACCTCGGCCAGGACCTGGCCACCACCTGGGAGGCGCGGACCGGCAAGCTCGCCAAGCGGCGCGAACCCATCACCGGTGTCAGCGAGTTCCCACTCCTGTCCGAGAAGCCGGTGGAGCGCGAGCCCGCGCCCGAGGCGCCGTCCGGCGGACTGCCCCGGGTGCGCCGCGATGAGGCGTACGAGACGCTGCGCGCCCGCTCCGACGCCCACCTGGCGGCGACCGGCTCCCGCCCCCGGATCTTCCTGGCCAACCTCGGCTCGGCCGCCGACTACACCGCGCGCTCGACGTTCGCCGCCAACCTCTTCCAGGCGGGCGGCATCGAGCCGGTCACCGAGGGCCGCTTCGAGGACAGCGGCGCCACCGAGGCCGTGCTGTGCTCCAGCGACACCCTCTACGCCGAACAGGCCGAGCAGGCCGCCGCGTCGCTGCGCGCAGCCGGTGCCGGACATGTGTTCCTCGCGGGCCGCCCGGCCGAGTACGCCGGTGTCGACGCGTACGTCTTCGCGGGCTGCGACGCCGTGGCCGTCCTCTCCGCGACCCTCGACCGTATGGGAGTGTCCTGATGGGAATCCCCGACTTCTCCGGCATCGAGCTGGGGACGCCGGTCGCCGACGGCGGTGCCGAGGAGTGGCGTACGGCCGTCAAGCGGGCGACCGGGAGTGCGGAGCCGCTGTGGGAGACCCCGGAGGGCATCGGGGTCAAGCCGCTGTACACCGGCCGTGATCTGGAGGGCCTGGACTTCCTCGGCACCTACCCGGGCATCGCGCCGTATCTGCGGGGCCCGTACCCGACGATGTATGTCAACCAGCCCTGGACGATCCGCCAGTACGCCGGCTTCTCCACGGCCGAGGAGTCCAACGCGTTCTACCGGCGCAACCTCGCGGCCGGGCAGAAGGGCCTGTCGGTCGCCTTCGACCTGCCCACGCACCGGGGGTACGACAGCGACCACCCGCGCGTGACCGGTGACGTCGGCATGGCGGGCGTGGCCATCGACTCGATCTACGACATGCGGCAGCTCTTCGACGGCATCCCGCTGGACAAGATGACCGTGTCGATGACGATGAACGGCGCCGTGCTGCCCGTGCTGGCGCTGTACATCGTGGCGGCGGAGGAGCAGGGCGTACCGCCCGAGAAGCTGGCCGGGACCATTCAGAACGACATTCTGAAGGAGTTCATGGTCCGCAACACCTACATCTATCCGCCGAAGCCGTCGATGCGGATCATCTCCGACATCTTCGCGTACACCTCGCAGCGGATGCCTCGCTACAACTCCATCTCCATCTCCGGCTACCACATCCAGGAGGCCGGTGCCACGGCCGACCTGGAGCTGGCGTACACGCTCGCGGACGGTGTCGAGTACATCCGTGCCGGACGCGAAGCCGGCCTGGACGTGGACGCGTTCGCGCCCCGGCTCTCCTTCTTCTGGGCGATCGGCATGAACTTCTTCATGGAGATCGCCAAGCTGCGGGCCGCGCGCCTGCTGTGGGCCAAGCTGGTCAGCCAGTTCGAGCCGAAGAGCACCAAGTCCCTCTCCCTGCGCACGCATTCGCAGACATCCGGCTGGTCGCTGACCGCGCAGGACGTCTTCAACAACGTCACGCGTACGTGCGTGGAGGCGATGGCGGCGACCCAGGGCCACACCCAGTCGCTGCACACCAACGCCCTGGACGAGGCCCTGGCGCTGCCCACGGACTTCTCGGCGCGCATCGCCCGCAACACCCAGCTGCTCATCCAGCAGGAGTCGGGCACCACCCGGGTCATCGACCCGTGGGGCGGCAGCGCCTACGTGGAGAAGCTGACGTACGACCTCGCCCGCAAGGCCTGGCAGCACATCCAGGAGGTCGAGCAGGCGGGCGGCATGGCGCAGGCCATCGACGCCGGTATCCCGAAGCTGCGCGTGGAGGAGGCCGCGGCCCGCACGCAGGCCCGCATCGACTCCGGGCGCCAGCCGGTGATCGGCGTCAACAAGTACCGGGTGGACTCCGACGAGCAGATCGAGGTTCTCAAGGTCGACAACTCCTCCGTGCGCTCCCAGCAGATCGAGAAGCTGCGGCGGCTGCGCGCGGAGCGGGACGAGCGGGCCTGCCAGGACGCGTTGGACGCGCTGACCCGGGCCGCGGACGGCGAAGGCAACCTGCTGGAGCTGGCGGTGCGCGCGGCCCGCGCCAAGGCGACCGTCGGCGAGATCTCCGACGCCCTGGAGAAGGTGTACGGCCGGCACGCGAGCCAGATCCGTACGATCTCCGGCGTGTACCGCAACGAAGCAGGCCAGTCCCCGTCCGTGGACCGCACCCGTGCCCTGGTGGACGCCTTCGAGGAGGCCGAGGGGCGCCGGCCGCGCATCCTGGTCGCGAAGATGGGCCAGGACGGTCATGACCGCGGTCAGAAGGTGATCGCGACCGCCTTCGCCGACCTCGGCTTCGACGTCGACGTCGGCCCGCTGTTCCAGACCCCGGCCGAGGTGGCGCGTCAGGCCGTCGAGGCGGACGTGCACGTGGTCGGGGTGTCCTCGCTGGCCGCCGGTCACCTCACGCTCGTCCCGGCACTGCGCGAGCAGCTCGCCGAGGAGGGGCGCGCGGACATCATGATCGTGGTCGGCGGGGTGATCCCACCCCAGGACGTGCCGACGCTGCTGGAGATGGGCGCCACGGCCGTGTTCCCGCCCGGGACGGTGATCCCGGACGCGGCCCACGACCTGGTCGAGCGGCTGTCCGCCGACCTCGGCCACGCCCTGTAGCGCCCGATGGCAGCGATCGATCTCGACACGTATGTGAAGGGCGTACTCGACGGGAAGCGGGCCCTGGTGGCCCGCGCCATCACGCTCGTCGAGTCCACCCGCCCCCAACACCGGGCGCTGGCACAGGAGTTGCTCACCGAGCTGCTCCCGCACAGCGGCCGGGCGCGGCGGATCGGCATCAGCGGGGTGCCGGGCGTGGGCAAGTCGACGTTCATCGACGCGTTCGGCACGATGCTGACCTCGCTGGGCCACCGGGTGGCGGTCCTCGCCGTGGACCCGTCCTCGACCCGTACCGGCGGCTCCATCCTGGGCGACAAGACCCGGATGGAACGCCTGGCGGTGGACCCGAATGCCTTCGTACGGCCCTCCCCCAGCGCGGGCACACTGGGCGGAGTCGCCAAGGCCACACGCGAGTCCATGGTCGTGATGGAGGCGGCGGGCTACGACGTGATCCTGGTGGAGACCGTCGGCGTGGGCCAGTCGGAGACCGCGGTCGCCGACATGGTCGACTCGTTCCTGCTGCTCACGCTGGCCCGCACCGGCGACCAGTTGCAGGGCATCAAGAAGGGCGTCCTGGAGCTGGCCGACGTGATCGCCGTCAACAAGGCCGACGGCCCTCACGAGCGCGATGCCCGCGCCGCCGCCCGCGAGCTGGCGGGCGCCCTGCGTCTGATGCACGGCAAGGACGCCTTCTGGACTCCGCCGGTGCTGAGCTGCAGCGCCCGTGAGTCGGCCGGCCTGGACGTGGTGTGGGAGCGGCTGGAACAGCACCGCACGCTTCTCGACTCCACCGGGCGGCTCACCGCCAAGCGCCGTGACCAGCAGGTCGACTGGGCGTGGTCGATGGTCCGCGACGAACTGCTGGGCCGCCTGCACGCCGACCCGGCGGTACGCGAGGCCGCCCCCGCCCTCGAACAGCAGGTCAGAGACGGCACGTTGACGGCGACCCTGGCCGCCGAGCACATCCTGCGGGCGTTCGAGGCCACCGGCCGCCCCGAGGCGGACCGGGCCTGAGCGAGCGGTCCTGGCGCGTCCGGTCTCTTGTTGGCGCCCGCCGATCGCGGCACGGGCGGCGAGCGACGGGCGCCAGGGGGGCCATACCGCCCTCTCGGGGGAGCAAGGGCGATAGGGCGGGCTACTGGGGCAGCAGCTCGATCTCGATGGCGAGCGCGCCGAGCGCTTCCTTCTCCGCTGGGTAGATCTCGCGGATGTTGGCGAGCTGCTGCTCGCGAGAGGAGGCCGGGTTGCCTTGCGATGGACCTTCAAGCGCCGGGGCCGAGCACACGCTCTCAGCGGTCTATGTGCCGCTGCGCCGGCTGGGATCCGTCGCGCAGAGCGCCGCGGTCGGCGCCTTGACCGACCTGTGCAGCGCCGCCGGACCAGCGGCTCCTGCATCCGAGGCCACCGACATCGGCCGGCTGGCAGAGGCGGGCGGCATGCCGGAACTCCCGCCGCTGGAACCCGGGTTCCACCTCTACCGGGACGGCACCCTCGGGTTCCTGGACGTCGCGGGCCCGCTGCTGGCGGCCCACGCCCCGACCCGGCCCATCCAGGACGGGGACGAGGGCTGACACACAGCCGGCCGGGCACGTTCGCACGCGCTCGGCCGGCTCGGCAGATCGTGTCCGCTACTTGATGACGCCCTCCAGCGGCGCGCACGGCTTCAGGCTGCCCACGCACGCACTGCCATTGCTGTAGGTGCCCGGCTTCGCGTTTGCGTCCGCCTCCACATACAGCGTGTACACCAGGGCCGTCCTGTCGTTGGCGGTGTTGTTGACGTGCGGGTTCTGCATGATCGTCAGAACCTTCCGGTCCGTGTCCAGGGTGTAGTCGCACATGCCCTGGTTCGGGGTCGGCGCGGTGCCGTTGTAGTAGCGATACTCCGGCGTCTGCCGCATGAAGTGGTAGCCGTCGGGGGCCGTGAAGGTGTGCTTGATGACGCCGGGGTTCACCGCCTGCAGGGTGCTGGAGTACACCGCGACGTTGATCGGCTGGTACTGCGTTCCGGGCTTCGCGCTGGGAACGCCCTTCTGCTCCACGGTCAGCTTGGTCTCGTCCCCTGTCTTGACGTTGACGGGGTGGTCCACATGGTCGTCGCCCCCGTTACCTCCGTTGAAGGATGCCCGGCCTACACCAGCCTTGGTGATCCTGCGAACGCGGTCGTGGTCCTGGTCCGCGATGTAGAGATTGCCGTCGGTGTCCAGCAGCAGCCCCAGCGGACGGTTGACCTCCGCGGTCGTCGCGGCGTACCCGTCGCCTCTGTATTCCGTCTTGTCGGGCTTCCCTGCGATCGTCTCGATGCGACCGTCCTTGACCCGGCGCACCAGATGCTTGTCCCTGCAGGTCAGGAAGACAGTGTCCTGGCTGTCGATGGCCAGCCCCTGCGGCCGTTCCAGTTTGGCGGCTTTGGCCTGTGTCTCGCTGTCGTGGCCGCCAGAGCCGTCGGTCCGTCCGATCACGTGCTCGATCGTGTTGTTGTGGAAGTCGACCCTGCGGACGCGCTGGTTGCCCTGGTCGCAGATGTACAGCCGCCCCTTGGTGTCGAAGGCGAGGCCGGCGGGGTTGTTCAGCTTGGCACTCTGCGGCTGGTGGCGATCGCCCTCATTGCCTCCGTCACCGCTGCGGCCCGCGACCACGTGCACATGACGCTTCTGGTCGATCCTGACCACGCGGTGGTTGTGGAAGTCGGCGATATAGAGATCGTCGTTGTGATCGACGGCCAGGCCCGTGAACCAGTGGAAGCTCAGAGACAGGTTGCTCGCCTGGCTGCTGTCCCGGTCGTTGCCCCCACCAGCCCAGATCTCCGCCGCGGCATCCTGGTCGATGCGCCCGCCCTTTGCGGTGACTTTCAGCACGCGATGCCTGTCGTTGTCGGCGATGTACAGGTTGCCTTTGGAGTCCAGCGCGAGGCCGCAGGGGGAAGTGATCGACACCGAGCCGGCGGCCCCCTCCTCGTCGGTGCCGCCGCCGACGATGGTGGTGATCTCTCCGCTGGCGTCGATCTTCCGGACCCGGTGGTTCTCGCGGTCGGAGAAGTAGATGTCACCGAAGGGAGACAGAGCCAGCCCGGTCGGCCGGGCAAGCGCAGCATCTACGGCAGCGTTGCCATCACCCTTGTACTCGTGCTTGCCATTGCCAGCCACGAGCCAGATGGTTCCGGCCTCTTGGGCTTCCGCATCTTGCATCGCCGGTGCTGCGGTTGCGGTCATTTCCTGGTGCTCCTTACTCGGGGCGAAAGCGGGACTGCCTGTCCGGCAGGCGCACCGGCAGAAGCCGCCAGACACGTGATCCAAGACCCATGGGCTGATGTCTGCGCGCTTCTGAAAACGCCGCTGCACCACATTTGCATTGGTTCACCAGAACACGGGCAAAACAACTGAACGATTCTTCTCGGTATTTTTCACTCTAAATGGCCAATGCTGGGGCACGGCTCTGGTGCGCCGGAGCGGGGTTATCGGCCTGGCAGGCAGCCAGTGGACCCCGTGTGGACCACGGTCCCCGCCTGTCGCCCGATCCCGGCACTCTGTATCCGCTCCGTCACAGGTTGGCGGGGACTAGGTGGGTTGCCCGAGCGGCCTAAGGGAACGGTCTTGAAAAACGTGTGACGTGAAAGCGTCAACATGGGTTCGGTCGCGCCGAGTCCGCAGGTTATGGACGTGCTGGTCAGAAGGGGCGCCTCTCGCTGAGGGGTGCCCCTTGTGCATCGGGCCTGTCTCACCTTGGTCCGGCCCCGTCACGTTGTGGACCAGCGTGTGTGGACCAGGCGTGGACCGGATGTCGGGCCGCGGGCAGGGCAGGCACAGGTCTCCCGGTGATCACAGCGTCGCAACTCCATGATCAACAGGTCCTGCGCCTGTTCTACTACCGAGGTATCCAAACGCGCCTACCCGCGCGAGCTCTTAGAAGATCTCCACAGTTCGAGCCGATTGACAGACAAGACCTCCTCTCAACCTGACAACGCCATCTGCCCTGCTGCTCAACTGCCGTGGTGCCCGGTAGTCGCTGCCCCCCGAGATGTCGCTCAGCCCACGGAGACGGCGGCCGTGCTACGCGAGCCGGCCGCGGAGCCCCATGTCTCCGTGTGACGTAGGCCACGGGAACCTGCCCTGCCGCGTGGACAAGGATGGACGTGGACTACTCATTGCACACCCGGATACGGGCAGGCGACCCCGAGGCGTTCCGCGAGCTCTTCCGTGACCACGCCCGACTGGTCCACCGGCACGCGGTGCGCGTGACCGGGGACCGGACCGTCGCCGAGGACATCGTCTCGCTGACCTTCTTGGAGGCGTGGCGGCTGCGCGTCAAGCTGCGGGACGAGGGCGACAGCCCGCGCCCCTGGCTGATGGGCATCGCTGTGAACGTGCTGCGCAACACCACCCGCGCTGCGCGCCGTCACCAGCGGGCCCTGGAGCGCCTGCCGGCCAAGGAAACGGTCCCGGACTTCGCAGACGAACTCGTCGGCCGCATAGCCGATGCCGACCAGCTGGCTGCCGCCCAGCAGGTGCTGAAGAAGCTGAGCCGGAGTGAGCGCGAGGTCTTCACACTCTGTGTGTGGTCCGGGCTCAGCTACGCGGAGACTGCGGCCGTACTCGGCGTCCCGGTCGGCACCGTGCGCTCGCGCCTGTCCCGCGCCCGTAAACGGCTGAGCAAGCTGGCCGACGAAGAACTGAGGAAACGCAGGGAACCGCTACCGCGCAACGGACAAGTACAGGGCGGCCGCACTTCTGCGGCCCGGTCACACGAGTCGTACGAGGAGAGGTCCGAATGATCCGCAAGAAGTCGCGGCGTGAGGAGTCGCTGGACCACGCGGAACTGGCCCGGTTGCTGCCGGCGCCGGGAGACCCGCACCTGTCGCTCGACCGTCACCTGCTTCTCGAGGAGCACCTGATGAACGAGATCCAGCACACTGCACCCGCCCCTGCGCCGTCCCGCCGCCCGGCACGCCGTCTCCTGCTGATCGGTGTCCCGGTCACCGCCGCCGCCCTGGCCGGCGCCTTCGCCTTCACCGCGCTGACCGGTTCCGGGGGCAGCGGCCCGGCCGCGGCCACCCCGCCCCCGGTCGAAGCGCCGGTCGTCCGCATCGAGCCCGGCAGCACCGCCCAGCTCGCCTCCACCGTCGAGCACATCGCCGCCGCCGCCTCGGCCCGCAAGACGCCCGAACCCGGCCCGGGCCAGTACATCTACATCAAGAGCATGGTCTCCTTCCTCTGCGTCTTGCACACCGACGCGGACGAGTCCAAGACCTTGGTCCAGCCCCTGCATATCCGTGAGGTCTGGAATTCCCCCGACGGCAAGCAGGGTTGGCTGGACGAGCCCGGCTACAAGCCCAAGGGCGGCATCACCCTCGACAGCGACGTCGAGAGCAGCTTGAACGGCCCCTCCTACTACTACCTCAAGACGCTGCCCACCGACCCGGACGCCCTGCTGAAGAAGATCTACGAGGAGACCAAGGGCCAGGGGAACTCCCCGGACCAGGAGGCATTCACCACTGTCGGCAGCCTGCTCAGGGAGCAGCTCGCACCGGCGAAGCTGAACGCGGCGCTGTACCGGGCCGCGGCCAAGATCCCCGGGGTTGTGGTGGTGGACCATGCTAAGGACGCCGCGGGACGCGAGGGCATCGCCCTGGCCCGGGTCGACCAGCAGAGCGGCGATCGCACCGAGTGGATCTTCGACCGCAAGACGTACGCCTACCTCGGCAGCCGCGGTGTCCAGGTCAAGCAGGTCGACGACGTCAAGCCTGGCACGGTCCTCGAATCCACCGCCGTGCTGGAGCGGGCCGTCGTCGACGCCCAGAAGCAGCGCCCCGGCGCGCAAGGTACCGATGCGTGAGAACGCGATCGCCCCGCTGGGCGGTGCGCATGTTGCCACGCGATCAGGACCGGCGTGTCGAGCAGCACTCCCGTCGTCGCGGGTGTCGGTCTCGCGGACAGGCCCTAGGGGAGGAGGAGACGATCCCGTCGCAGACGGGAGGGGAACGACACCTTCCGTGGCCGAGGTCAGTTCTTCAGGGCGAGCAGTACGCCGGCTCCGGCGAAGGCCACTCCGCCCAGCAGCGTCCACATCGCCGACCCCATCATGTACTTCCGCATGTTCACCCGTGCCGTGTGGGGTTTGCCGTCCTCGTACACCACCTGAACGTCAAGCCCCTTCTCCAGGTTCATCCCGGTCCCGCGCACGTGGGGCGAGAACTCCACGCGGTGTCCCTGCTGGTCGACAAAGGCGATGACCGGCACCAAGTTGTGGCCGTCGGACCAGTCGTCCCGCGTGTTGTCGACCACGACACCCTGGGTGCGAATACCGGCCCGCTTCAGCCGCCGCACCACGACCGTCTCCCGCACCGCGAAGCCGAACAGGAACAGGGCAACCGCACCGCACACCGCCACACCCACCGAATCGCTCATCGTCGACAGCCCTTCCCGCTTCGTCCGGCACTCCGAGTCCTCACGCACGGGGGACGCCGCACCCCCGAGACCGGTTGCGGAACCGGACGCCCCGACTCCCGGAGCGCCGGATCATCTGCCGGTCCACACCAGGCCCACGACCCGTCGGACACGCCTGGATCACCCCGCTCCACGAGAGGCGGAACGACAGGGACGCCGCTCAGTCACCAGACCCGCCGGGCACTGCCTGGTCCCCTTCGGCTGCCTCCAAGGCGCGCTCGATCTGCTCATTCGCGCGCTGTTGGCTGCGGTGAATCGCCTTCGCGTAGAAGCGGAACAGAACCACGCCACCGTCGTGGCCCGCCGATCGCCGTCGGCGCCATCAAGAACGCCCTGTACGGCAGCTGAGGCCCCTACGGCAGCCGAGGCCGGCCGCAGCCGTACTCAAGGCCGAGAGCCCCCGCCGTGGCGTGGTGCGACGTGGAAGTCGAACCCGAGCGTTCCCGGGTCGAGGGCCGTGGCCCCGCCGTCGACGGTGAGCACGGCGCCGTTGACGTACGACGCGGCCGGGGAGAGCAGCCAGCAGATCGCCTCCGCGATCTCGCGCGGCTCACCCGGCCGCCCCAGGGGCAGCAGCCTGGTTGCCTCCTCGTAGGCAGCCTCGACGCCCCCGCCGCCCAGATCCGTCTCCTCCGCGAAGCGCGCCATGCGCCGGTCGGCCATCTCGCTGCGCACCCAGCTGGGGCACACGACGTTGGCCCGCACCCCCTGACGCCCGTAGTCGACGGCGACGGAGCGGCAGAGCTGGAGCAGGGCGGCCTTGGAGGTGGCGTACGGGGCGTTGCTCGTCCCGTTGCGCAGCGCCGACACCGAGGCTACGGCGACCACTGCCCCTCCGCTCTCCAGCAGGTGCGGGATCGCCGCGCGCAGGAGCAGCAGCGGACCGGTGACGTTGGTGCGCATCACCTCGTCCCAGTCCGCCAGCGACAGGTCCCCCACGGCTCCCCCGCGCCCGATGCCCGCGTTGAGCACGAGCCCGTCGAGCCGCCCGTACGCGCTCAGAGCCGCCCGGACGAGCCCCTCGACCGCTTCGGGGTCCCCGACGTCGGACGGATACGCGAGCGCGCCGGTCTCCCGCTCCACGCGCCGCAGGGGCTCGTCCCGCCTACCGGAGACGACCACCTGGTGACCGCCTTCGCACAACAGCCGGGCCGTGGCCTCCCCGATGCCCGAGCCTCCACCGGTCACGATGACAACACGCTTGTCCGCCACAGCTGTTCAGCCCCCTGGGTCGAGATCACACAACGCGTTCGAGCCTAGGGCCTGCCCGCTGTCAGGCTCCGATCGCCTGCAGGAAGCGCTCGGCGTCGTCGGGTTCGGCCAGGCGGCCGAGGTTGAGCCAGGACCCGTCCGGGAAGCGGAGGAAGAAGTCGCGGCGGCCCGGCTCCCGGTCGAGGTGGGCCTCGCCGTGTGCGAAGGCGGCGACGACGTCGAAGTCGTCGGCCTTGGTGGGCGACAGACGGCGGCCGGGCGAGGCCGCCAGGCAGATCCGGTCGCCGGTGAGCAGCAGCAGGCGCCGACGGTTGGGCGACTGTCCGTACCACCGCAGCAGCAACTGCCCTGCGGTCAGCGTCCATTCGCCGTCGAAGACGCCGTCGGCCGGCTCCTGGCGGCGTGGACGCTCGGCGCCGCCGCGCGGTCCGTCCGTGGCGCGCGCGGCACGCTGCCTCGCCCCCTCCTGGCGGCCACGCTTCGAGCCGAGCAGCCACTCGACCCTGTTCACGAGCTGGTCGGCGAGAAAGTACGGGACGACGACCACCGCGGCAAGCGTCAGCCCGGTGTAGTACAGCCAGTGCCGGCCCGGCTTCAACCGCCCCTTCCCGGCTGCCCGGTGGACGTCCTTGGGCGGTGTGGGGATGTCGGCGCGCAGGCCGCACCAGACCAGGGCCACCGGGTCCTCGCCGAGGATCTTCCGCGCCCGCCGCTGCACCTTCCGCTTCGCCATGCCGAAGATCCTAGAAAGGCGGTGCGTCACGACTGCGACCGGCCCCGCGCCGGCCGCGCTGCGGGACACGGAGGAACTCCACGCCGATGCCGCGTCCCTGTGGTGCCGGGTGTGCACGGCGCCCGGCGCAGCCGAGGAGACCCGCCGGCAGGCTCTGCGGCGAGCCATCGCCGTGGAGCCGAGAACCAGGCCGGCCACGCCCTGCGTCAGGCCCTGATCGCATCGGACCGTGGTTCTCGAAGTGGCACGGAGCGTTGATCCAGCATGCCTCGAGAGCCCTCCCCCCGTATTGCGGCTTCTTGAGGGTTCACCAATGATCTGGAGGGGGCGAGACCTGCTGGTACGGCACGGACCGCACCTGGCTGCTGCACTGCACGCGGCCATGGGGGTGCCGGGGTTTCGAGAATAGGGGGGATTCACGGACATGAGCGAAGGCAGGATGCCGACGCGGGAGGCTCTGTCCCCCGTCGACTCACCGGTGGAGTCCCTGCTGCGGATCGCCGACACGCTCAGCAGCCTCGAGCGGTACGCCACCGAGACCGCCGGTCAACTGGTCCTCGCCGAAGGCGCCGACGCCGGGGCCGCCGAGGCGCCGGGGAGCATCCGGTACATCGAGGACCCGGGAGCCGTCCAGGACGCGATCAACGAGGTGCTGTGGCGGGCGAGGCGGGAGATCCTCACCGCCCGGCCGGACGGCCCCGGTCCCGGAGCCACGCTCGACGAGGCCCGTGCGGTGGTCGGCGACCCCCTGGCGCGCGGGGTCGCCATGCGGACGCTCTTCCCGCACAGCGCCCGGTTCTCCGAGCCCACCAAGAAATACGTGCAGGACGTCATGACGTACGGCGTGGAGGTGCGCACGCTCCCGGAGTTCTTCGACCGGCTGATCGTCGTCGACGGCGAGATCGCCGTCATCCCCGGCGGCGAACGCCGCCACAGCGCCGTGCTGATCCGGGACCGCGCCGTCGTCGCGTTTCTCGGTGACGTCTTCGAGAGGGCCTGGGTACGGGCCGAACAGTTCCCCTTCCGTCCGGTGCGGGCGGCGGATGCCGCGGGCGAGGTCGTGCCCGACCTGCGTCAGGCCATCAAGACGCTGCTGGTCGAGGGCCGCTCCGACAAGGCGATCGCGCGCCGCCTCGGCATGAGTCTGCGGTCCGTGCAGGGTCACATCGCCCGGCTGCGCGAGCAGTACGGCGCCCAGCACCGCTTCCAGCTCGGCTACCGGATGGCGCGCAACGAGGACGCCGCCGCGCACACGGCGCCTCCCGACTCCGTCGCGGGTCTGAGCACCGGCCTCACTTCCGGGCCATCAGCAGATACTCGTGCGACCGGTTCGTCCGCATCGGGTCGTCGTCGTCCTTGACCGGCCAGTCGTAGAGGTGGACACGCTCGTCCCCCAGCGTCAGATGGCGGCCGAGCACGCGCGCGGCGTCCCAGGCCAGCGGGACGAACCGGTCCGCGATCCGCCGGTTCTGGACGGCGATGACCGCGTAGGCGCCCGGCCGCATCACCCGTGCGACGGCCGCGAAGGCCTCGTCGAGCGCCACCAGATAGGCGTCGTAGTCGCGCAGCGCGTACATCTGGCCCGGGTCGGGCGCTTCGAGGTCCAGGTTCGTGCCGAAGTACGGCAGGTCGCACAGGACCAGGTCGACGGTGTCCGGGTCGAGCGGAGGCCTGCGGGCGTCGCCGCAGAGCATGCGCTGTCCCGGGTGGCGCGCGACGCGCTGCCGTGCCTCTTCGGCGCGGGCCGGGTTGATCTCGATGCCGACCCCGAGCCGCCCCTCGGCCGCGCAGGCCACCAGGGTGGTGCCCCAGCCGGCGAACGGATCGAAGACCAGGTCGCCGGGCTTGGTCAACTCGGCGATCAGCGGCCTCAACTGGCTGACGAGACCGCTCTGCCCCGCGGCCTCGTCCTGGGCGAACTCCGGGTCCTCCGCGCCGAGCACGCGCCAACTGGACATCCCCATGACGTCACGCAACCTTTCGTGTGGAGCTGGTTTCGGATACGGCCGGTCCGGCCTCGGGCGGCACCGGATGCACCGCGGCCCGCGGCAGCCTGGGCTCCAGGCGCAGCACGCCCAGCGCCGAGCCTGCCGTGGCCACCGCGAGGAGCAGCCACATCCCGGTGGGCGACAGCGACAACAGGGCCGTGAGCACGGTCGGCGCGAGCGCGATGGGCACGGCCCACGACAGCTGGTAGACCGCGAGATGACGGCCGCGGGTCTCCTCCGGCGCGGCCTGGGCCACCAGCGCGGAGGCCGTGGCGCCGTGCAACAGCTCGCCCGCGGTGAACGCGGCGGTGGCGGCGAACACGCCGGCGATCAGTGCGGCCCCGGTCGACAGGCTGCCGAGCACCGCGAAGGTGACGAAGGACAGCGCGAAGACGCTCGCGCCGAGCGCCACCGCACGGGTCCTGCGGTACTTGACCAGGAGCCGGGTGACCGGAATCTGCAGCACCGCGATACCGACCGTGTTGACCGCGTACAGGATGCCCACCAGCGAGACGGGCGCGTCCAGTTCACGGGTGACGTACACCGGGAGGGCCACGGACAGCACCATGTATCCGAAGGCCGTCGGGATGTTCAGGAGCGTGAGGCCCAGGAACGGCCGGTTGCGTGCCACCATCCGGTAGCCGCCCTTGCGGGAGACCCGGCCGCCCGCCGGCTGTGCCGGGGCGCCGGGGCGGATCGTGCTGAGCAGTGCGGCCGCGAGCAGATAGCCGGCGGCCGCCCCGAGCACGACGAAGTAGAACCCAGACTCGTCGAGGGCGAGGGCCGCGCCCGCGAGGAGGCCTCCCACGCCCATCCCGGCGTTGCGCAGACTGCGTTGCAGGGCGAGCAGCTTGTCCCGCTCGGTGCCCTGCACGATCTCCGCCACGAAGGACTGGATGGCCGGCGGGTAGGAGGTGTCGCCGAGGGCGACCGGCAGCACCACGGCGAACATGGCCACACCGTTGTCGACCAGGGGATAGGTGCAGAACGCCGAGGCACGCAGCACGTATCCCCCCACCAGGACGGCGCGGGCGCTGAAGCGGTCGATGAGGACGCCGGCGACCGGGTTGCTGACCAGGCCGATCACCGAGGCGGCCGTCACGATGGCGCCGACCTGGGTGAGCGGCAGACCGGTGACGTGGTGGAAGTAGAGCAGCGACAGCGGCAGGTACATGCCGCTGCCGGTCGCGTCGACGACCATGCCCAGCATGTACCGGAAGCGGACGGACGACAGCTTCTGCGTCATGACGCCTCCGCCGGCCCGGTGCCCTGCTCGCGCCCGGCCGGGGCGACCTTCCCGGGCGGCGCCACGATCTTCGTCTCGGCGATGACCCGGGCACCGAGGGCGCGCAGCCTGCGCTCGCACTCGACGCGGGTCGGGGCCGAACCCACCGCCGCCGTGAGGAAGTCCGCGGAACCCGAGGCCGGGGCGATCACCTGGCCCTCCTCGGCGAAGAGCCAGAATCCCTTCACCCACTCCTCGTCGGGGACGGCGGGCAGCGAGCGCACCAGGCCGGGCCGCTTCATCGTGAGCACCTGCCCCGACATGCAGCGCGGCCGCAGCGGCGCCCCGTCGTCCGGGGCGCCCTCGGCCGCGGGCAGCGAGAGGCCGGCCTCCGCGCGGGTCACCTGCACGGCGAGCTGGATCCCGAAGAGGGTCTCGAAGACCTCCCGGATCTTCGCGCCGCCCGACCGGCCCGCGATCTCGCACAGCACCAGACGGTCGTCGGGCGTGTGGAAGACCTCCGCGTGGAAGGCGTGGGTGCGCAGCCGGGAGCCCTCGGGTTTCAGGGCGGTCAGGGTCTGCTCGATCAGCGTGAGCAGCCGGGGGGTGAGCGGGTCGTCCACGTCCAGGGTCAGGTCGACCCGCGGACCGGGATCGGCCCCGAACGAGGCCAGGTCGTACTGGTACTGGGAGGGCCAGGCGGCCACAGTGCGGCCGTCCACCACCAGCCCGTCGACGTGGCACATCCGCCCGGGGACGTAGGCCTCGATGAGCAGGTCGTCCCGGGAACCGTCCCGGTAGGCCTCCGCGAGCCGCAGCTCCAGCTCGTCCGGGTCGGCGACGATGCGCAGACCGATGGAGTTGTAGCCCTCCCGGTGCTTGAGCACCACGGGGAATCCGTGCCGGGCCGCGAAGTCGCGGGCCTCCTGGGCGCTGCCCGGCACGGTGTGCGGGGCGACCTCGATGCCGGCCCGCCGGGCCAGCTTCTTCATGAGGGCCTTGTCGCGGAACGGCGTGATGTCGTCGCTCCAGGCCCCGTCGAGGCCGAGGCGCTCACGCAGCCGGGCGGCGAGGGCCACGTCCGCCTCGTGGTGGGCGATGACGTGCGTGATCCGGTACTCCTCGGCGAGGGCGAGCGCGCGGGAGGGCACCGCGTCGTCGTCGAGGGTGTCGAAGAGTTCGAGGTGGGTGAAGTCGTGGTCGGCGTCGCCCGGGATCTCCTCGCCGGCCAGCTCGATCTTGTCGCGGGCGGCGAGGACGACGATGTCGCCGGGGTACGGCGTGCGGCCGTCGAGGCCGGGGGCGTCGCCGTCCAGCCACCGGCGGTAGGGGAAGGCGGCGAAGGGGTTGCGGTGCAGGACGAGGACGCTCATTCCGAGATCACCGTCCGGTCGCTCACCGGGGCCGCTTCGGCCAGGCCCGGCCGGCCGCCGGGGTCCTTCACCCGGACCTTCACCACGTCGCCGACGAGTGCGGCGCCGCGCCGGATCGCCGCGGTGGTGTCCTCGCCGGTCACGGCGACCAGACCGAGACGGTCCCAGTTGTCCCGCAGGGGCCGTACCGTCTCCCCCGGCTTGGCGCTGATGCGCACCGCGAGCACATCGGCGAGAGCCTGTGCCTCGGTGACGCCGTCCACCGACTCCACGATGTCGCCCGGCCGGCCCACCACCGACCGTACGGCGGCTCCGCCGTGCGCCTCGGGCCGGTCGGGCAGCTGCTCGGCCAGGCCGAAGGGCGCGCCGAGGGCGAGTGTGACGGTGTCGATGCCGTAGACGCTGTGCACCAGGTCGGTGATGGCGTCCCCGGCGATCCGGTTGTGGCTCTCGATGACGCGGGGGCCGCGGGCGCCGATCCGGATCTCGGTGTGGCAGACGCCGTCCCTGACACCGATCCGGTCCAGGAATCCGAGGACGGCCGCGCGTACCTGTTCCTCGACGGCCGCGCCGAGCCGAGCGGGGACCGCGTGCCCCAGTTCGGCGAAGTGCGCGGGGTCGGTGAACTTCTCGGTGACGGCGATGACCACGTGGCGCCCGGCGGAGCTGAAGGACTCCACGCTGTACTCGGGGCCGTCGAGGTACTCCTCCATCAGGAAGTCCTGCAGCAGCATCAGCGTCGAGACCCGGTCCGTCCTGGTGCCCGACAGCCGCTGTACCTCGGCCCAGACCCGGTCGGCGTCGGCGGGCCCGTCGAGGCGGTACACGCCGATGCTGGCGGTGGCGTCGGTCGGCTTCACGATGAAGGGGTAGCCGTGGCGCTGCCCGAAGGCGTCCAGGTCCGCGCGCCCGTGCAGCTGCTGGGCGCGCACCGCGTCGGGGTCGAGCCCGGCCAGGTGCTCGCGCATGACCGCCTTGTCGCGGAAGCGCCGGGTCACCTCGTAGCCCGTGCCGCCCAGGGCGAACAGGTCGTTGATGCGGGCCGCGTTCTCCAGACCGGGCTCGGTGATCGAGGTGGCGGCGGCGAAGCCGGGCGAGTCCCGGAGTCGCTTGGCTATCGGCTCCACCAGGTCCCAGCGGGTGTAGTCGACGACCTCCAGGTGGTCGGCGAGGCGCTCCTGCTCGGCGTTGACCTTGGTGGGGTGCTGCAGCAGCAGGACATGCAGGCCCAACTGCTTGGCCTTGGCCACCGTTTCGTCGGTGGCGCCGACGAGCAGCAGTGAACGCTCAGGGTTCATGGGTCCGTTCCGATCCGTTCCGGTGTGGGGGCTGCGCGTCGCGGCGCGCACGGGATCTGGGCACGTGGTCGATGGTCGCCTGCGGGGCGCGTACATGCACCCCCTTGGGTACGTCGCTGAGCACCAGGGACATCGCGCCGATCAGGGCGTCGTCGCTGATGGTGATGGGCCCGAGCAGGGTGGCGCCCGCGCCGACCGTGACGCCGTTGCCGAGGAGAGGATGACGGCGGGTGCCCGGCCGGGCCTGCTCCTGATCGTGCCACCAGCCGAAGGAGCCGAGCGTGACCTGGTGGAAGAGTGACACGTCGTCACCGATGACGGCGGTCTCGCCGACGACGACTCCGCTGCCGTGGTCGACGAAGAACCGCCGGCCGATCCGTGCGCCCGGATGGATCTCGATGCCCCCGGTGAGCACCTTGGTGGCGGTGCACACCAGGCGCGCGGTGAGATGGCGGCCGCGGCGGTAGAGGAAGTGGCTCGTACGGTGGCCCAGCAGGGCCAGCACCGTCGGGTGCAGCAGCGCCTCGGTGCGGGACCGGACCGAGGGGTCGCGGGTGACGATGACGTCGAGGGTCTCCCTGATCCGCTGGCGCAGCGAGGGCGAGGCGTGCACCTTGCTCATCCGGCCTGCTGCGGCGCGGTGCCGGCCTGCGCCCCCGGGGCCTCCTGCGCCTCGGGCCACCAGCTGAGGTAGCGCTCTCCGGTGTCCGGGAAGACGGTGACGACCGTGGCGCCGGCCAGATCGTGCCGGCGCGCCAGCTCCACGCAGCCGTACGCGGCGGCGCCCGAGGAGACACCGACCAGCAGTCCGGTGGAGGCGGCGAGGGTGCGGGTGGTGGCCGCGGCGTCACCGTCCTCGACGACGATGACCTCGTCGATGACCGCGACATCGGTGACCGGGCTGGTGAATCCGCCGTTCAGGCCAGGGATGCGGTGCGGTCCCGGTTCGCCGCCGGACAGCAGGGGCGAGCCCGCGGGCTCGACCGCCACGACCTTCACTTCCGGGTTGCGTTCCCGCAGGTAGTGGGCGATACCGGTCAGGGTGCCGCCGGTGCCGACGGTGCACACCAGATAGTCGACGTGGCCGCCGGTGTCCCGCCAGATCTCCGGGCCCGTGGTCTCGTAGTGGGCGCGTACGTTGTCGGCGTTCAGGTGCTGACCCGCGTACCAGGACCCGGGGGTCTCGGCGTGCAGCTGCTCGGCGCGCTCCACACAGCCGGCGAAGCCGAGGGTGTGGTCGGTGAACTCGACCTCGGCGCCCAGCATGCGCAGGGTCAGCAGGCGCTCCCGCGAGGCGTTGTCGGGGAGCACGATCCGGCAGGCGTAGCCGCGGGCGGCGGCCAGGGCGGCCAGGGCGATACCGGTGTTGCCCGAGGTGGACTCGATGACCGTCGCACCGCGCCGCAGGGCCCCTGACTCCTCGGCGGCGCGCAGCATGAACAGGGCGGCACGGTCCTTGATGCTGGACAGCGGGTTGGCCGCCTCCAGCTTGGCCAGCACATGCGCGTCGGCGGGCAGCCCGGCGAGGCTCAGCCGCAGCATCGGGGTGTTGCCCACGAGTTCCTCGAGTGAGCCGACGACACTGCCGGTGGATAGTTCGGTCACGGGGCCCTCCGGATCGGTTCTGCCCGACACGTGCCACGGGTTTCCGTGCGCTCCCGAACCTGGCATGTGCTCTCCCCGAATCTGCCGCTCCCCGTGCGCCATGGCCACGCCGGTCATGGTTCGGGTTGCCGCACTGCACTGATTGCGGGGGTCGCTCGCGGCGCCGGTCCTGGCTGACATACGTACGTTCGAGCGCGAGGTCGAAGACCCATCCGAACACGGGGGTACGTAGATGAAGATCCGGGACGCCACCGAGACGTGCCTGCCCGATCTGCTGGACTCGCAGGCTCTCGCCCGCCCCGGCGACATCGCCGTGGTCCACGAGGGGGAGCCGCTCACCTTCCGCGAGCTGGCCGACAGGGCCGAGGACGTGGCGCGTTACCTGCACCACCTCGGCGTCGGCGCGGACGTCGGCGTGGGGCTCTTCGTCGAGCCCTCGCTGGATCTGATGATCGGCGCGTGGGGAATCCTGCGCTCCGGCGGGGCCTATCTGCCGCTCTCCCCCGACTATCCGCAGGAGCGCATCCGCTATATCGCGCAGGACGCCCGCCTGGGTGTCGTCCTCACCCAGGACGTCCTGCGGAACCGGCTGGCGGAGTTCCTTCCCGCGGACACGGTCGTCATCACCCTCGACGACGTCGTGGAGTTCACGAAGCGCAGGACCGACGCGGATCCGGCCGAGCTGCCGGACGGTCCGCGCCCGGCGGACCTGGCGTACATCATCTACACCTCGGGCAGCACCGGTAGGCCCAAGGGGGTGATGATCGAGCACCGCTCCCTCGCGCATCAGATGCGCTGGCTCGCCGGCTCCTTCGCGCTCGGCGCGGACAAGACCGTCCTCCAGAAGACCCCGATCAGTTTCGACGCCGCGCAGTGGGAGATCCTGGCCCCCGCGTACGGCAGCCGGGTCGTGGTCGGGTCCGGCGGCATCCACCGGAACCCCACGCACCTCATCGAGACCGTCACCCGCCACGGCGTCACCACCCTGCAGTGCGTGCCCACTCTGCTGCAGGCCCTCGTCGACACCGACGAACTCGACCGCTGTACGTCCCTCACCCACCTCTTCAGCGGCGGCGAGGCGCTCTCCCGGACGCTCGCCAAGGAGCTGACCCGGGCGCTGCCGGGGGCCGCCCTGGTCAATCTCTACGGCCCGACCGAGTGCACCATCAACGCCTCGGCGTACACGGTCGACCCCGCCGCCCTCGACAAGGGCCCCGACGCCGTTCCGATCGGCGCGCCCGTGACCGGCCTGCGCTTCCACATCCTGGACGCCGAGGGCCGCCCCGTGGTCGCCGGCGAAACCGGTGAACTGCACGTCAGCGGCGTCCAGTTGGCGCGCGGCTATCTGCACCAGCCCCAGCTGACCGCCGACCGCTTCCGGCCGAACCCGGGCCCGGGAGCACCTGCCGCTCCGGGTGCCCAGCCGCCTGGGCCCGGCCACGACCGGCTGTACCGCACCGGCGACCTGGCCCACTGGAACCCGGACGGCACCGCCCAGTTCGCGGGCCGGGCCGACAACCAGGTCAAGCTGCGCGGCTTCCGGATCGAACTGGACGAGGTACGCCTGGCCATCGAGACCCACGACTGGGTGAAGAACGCCGCTGTACTGCTGCGCACCGACCCGCGCACCGGCGCCCAGAACCTGGTGGCGTGCATCGAACTGAGCCCGCGCGAGGCCGCGTTGATGGACCAGGGCGAACACGGCGAACACCATGTGTCGAAGTCGTCCAAGCTCCAGGTCAAGGCCCAGCTGTCGAACCCGGGCGTGCGGGACGCGGCCGATCTGGCCGGGCGGCCCACCGTGCGTCTGCCCGGCGCCACCGCCGGTCCCGAGCAGCGGCGCCGGGCCTTCGCCCGCAAGACGTACCGCTTCTACGAGGGCGACCGGCTGGCGGTGGCGGACGTGCTGACGGCGCTCGGGCGGCGCACCGAGGGCGTCGGATCCCGTCGCCCCGAAGAACTGCCCCTGAGCGAACTCGGCGCCGTACTACGGAACTTCGGGCAGCACCTCAGCGAGGAGCGCCTGCTGCCGAAGTACGCGTACGCCTCCCCCGGATCCCTCTACGCGACGCAGCTGTACCTGGAGCTGGCGGGGATCCAGGGGCTGCCCGCGGGCTGCTACTACTACCACCCGGTCCACCACGAGCTGGTGCTGATCCACCGCCTCGACGAGGCCGCGGAACCCGGCGTGCGGGTGCACTTCGTCGGCCGCAGATCGGCGATCGAGCCGGTGTACAAGAAGAACATCCAGGAGGTCCTGGAGATCGAGGCCGGACACATGGCCGGCCTGTTCGACGAGGTGCTGCCCGCCCATGGCCTCGCTCTCGCCGAGGCGGCGTACGACAGCGGGCTGAACCGGCTCCTGGGCTGCGCCGAGGACGACCACCACCTGGGCTCCTTCGAGCTGGTGCCCTGGACGAGGGCACACGCGCAGGCACCCGCGCATAACTCCCTCGACATCTACGTGCAGTTCCATCCGGGCAGCGGGGCCGGGCTGCCCAGCGGCCAGTACCGGTACCGAGCGGGCCGGCTGCACCGGATCAGCGACGAGCTGATCCTCAAGCGGCATGTGATCGCCGTCAACCAGGCCGTGTACGAGCGGTCCGGCTTCGGCATCACGCTCGTCAGCCGCGCCGCCGAGCAGGGCAGGGAGCGGACGGGCTATCTGGACCTGGGCCGTGAGCTGCAGCACCTGATGATGAACACCAGCAACCTGGGCTTCATGTCGGCGGGTTACAGCTCGCGCACCGGGGACGACCTGCCCGCCGCCAGACGCATGACGGCGATCCTGCGGGAGGCGGGGCAGCACACCGGGCCCTCGTACTTCTTCGTCGGCGGGACGGTCAGCGCGGAGCAGCTCCGGCACGAGGGCATGCACGAGGACCAGGTCCATATGAAAGGGCCGGAAGAGCTGATCAGGGAGGATCTGGTCTCGTCCCTGCCGGAGTTCATGCTCCCCGGCCAGATTCTGGTCCTGCCCGAGCTGCCGCACACGCCCAACGGCAAGCTCGACACCAAAGCCCTCGAGGGGTACGTCGACGAGGCGGCGGCCCGCGCCCGTCCGGTGGTGGAGCCGCGCAACCGGGTCGAGGCGCGGCTGTGCGGTCTGTGGAAGTCGGAACTGAAGCGGGAGTCCGTCTCCGTGCACGACGACTTCTTCCGGCTCGGCGGGAACTCGCTGATCGCGATCACACTGGTCAAGCGGATCAACGAGGCCTTCAACTGCAACCTGCCGCTGCAACTGCTGTTCGAGGCACCGACGGTGGCGAAGCTGGCGGAGGCGGTGAGCACCCGGGCCGCCGTCGCCGCCTCCCGGCTCGCTCCGCTGCGGGCCGACGGCAGCGAGCCACCGGTGTTCTGCTGGCCCGGGCTCGGCGGCTTCACCATGAACCTACGACTGCTCGCGGCCCGCGCACCCGGGAAACGGCCGGTCTACGGCATCCAGGCGCACGGCCTCAACGAGGGCGAGACGCCGTACCCGTCCATCGAGGAGATGGCTGCCGCCGATGTCGCAGCACTCCGGCGCGTCCAGCCGGAGGGTCCCTACACACTGTGGGGCTACTCCTTCGGCGCACGGGTCGCCTTCGAGACGGCCTGGCAGCTGGAGCAGTCGGGCGAGCGGGTGGAGCAGCTGTTCCTGCTGGCACCGGGATCGCCACGAGTGCCAGGCGCCCCGAAGACGCCACCGCACACCCCGACGGCCGACTTCGCCGACCCCGTCTTCACCACCCTCCTCTTCTCCGTCTTCGCCGGCGCCGTCAGCGGCCCGGGCCTCGAGGAGTGCCTCGGCGAGGCCACCGACGCGGAGAGCTTCGCGCGGTTCGTCGACCGCCGGTACCCGCAGCTGGACCCCGAGCTGACCCGCCGCGTGGTGGCCGTGGTCTGCCGTACCTACGGCTTCACCTACAACCACGTCGCCCCGGCCACGCGCCGGGTCTCGGCGCCCGTCACCGTGTTCCGGGCCCATGACGACGAACCGTCCTTCATCGAACGCACCCCGGGCCGTACGGCAGCCCCGCCCACCCTCGTCCAGCTGGAGACCGACCACTACGGGGCGCTGCGCAACCCGGGCGTCGACGAGCTGGCCAAAGCCCTTCACCGACACACAAGGAAGCTCTCATGCCTCACGTGACCATTCAGCACTTCCCGAAGTCCCTCACCGCAGAACAGCGCTCCCGCCTGGTGGATCAGGTGACGGCCGCCGTCCGAGAGACGTTCGAGGTCGAGGAGACCGCGATCTCCATCGCCCTGACACCCGTCACCCCCGAGGACTGGCACGCCCGCGTCTACCAGCCCGAGATCGCGGCCCACCGCGACAGCCTGGCCAAGGCGCCGGGTTACTGAGCGGCCTCACCCGAGCCCGCGCCGGTGGACCTCGGTGGCCGTGAACGCCCGGTGCAGCTTCCGTACGGAGACGCTGAGTTCACGGGACGGCATCGACGGGGAGAGGTCCGAATCGGCGAGCCTGCTGTCCACGAGGTCCTTCGCCGCCTGGGCAAGGGTGCGGCCCAGCCGAGGCTCGGTGCCGTCGGCCTTGCCCCTCGGCACCCCCGGTCGACGGCGGCCTCAATGCCTCGAGCGGGCAACCTCTCATCGGGATGTGACGCTGCTGACCCCCTGCCCGACGTCACAGCCATGTAGTCGCCAGCCAGGCGGTCCCGGCCGCGGCGAACATGAGCGTGAGGTTGAGGGCGATCCGACGGTCTCCGCGGCTCAAGTGCACCCTCGTCGCGGCGATCTGCAGGACGACGAACCCGAGGGCCGCGCCAGAGCCGACCAGGGCGCGATGCCGGTCAGCGGCGGGAGGACCAGCCCGATCGCGCCGAGCACTTCGATCACCCCGACGGCCCTGACGGCCGGCATCGGCGTGCTGTCCACCCAGGCCATCATCGGTCGGAGCCGCTCCCGGCTCCGGACCACCTTCATCCCGCCCCCGTAGAGGTAGAAGAGGGCGAGCAGGCCGGCGACGAACCCGTAGGCGACCTGCGGCCGCTCCTACGAGGAGCGCCACCAGCTCGGACACAACGATCGACGCATGGGCACATCGTAGCGTCAGCCACCGCGACCCGTGTGAAACACCGTCAGATCGCGCCACGCGGACGCCTGATTCCAGCCGTTGGTCAGCACCCCGTTTCAGCGGGTGGCTGTCCGGCATTCCCTGCCCTCGACGCCGTGAACAGTGCTGCTTAGGATCACGGGCAGGGCATCGCGTGTCGGTCACCGGCCGGGGAGGCATGGAGATGCCCGTGAGATCGCCTTACGGAGGCATTCCACACATTTGACTTCCTCCTCGTCCTGGAGGACGAGGATTCCCCTAGGCGGGGGGTCGGCCGGTTGCCCGGCTTACGGGTTCCTGCTTCACGGACCGACCAGTGTCGAGGTCTCCACAGGCTGAGGCGGCCTGTCCGGCCGTCTTGATGTTCTTCGCCGCGTTCACGTCTGCGTGATCAATGTTGCCGCACCCGGGGTTCTTGCACACGAAGACCGATTGGCTCTCTCGGTTTCCTTCGGTGACGAGCCCGCAGGCGTGGCAGCGCTGCGACGTGTACGCGGGGTGCACCTTCACCACGCTCGTGCCCGTGTACCGGGCGGCGCTCGTGAGGGCAAGTTCGATGCGGTGCCATCCCTTGTCGAGGATGGCCCGGTTCAACCCGGCCTTGGCCCGCACGTTGCGGCCTGGTACCTCCAGGGTGCCGGACGCCGAGGCGCAGATGTTCTTGATCCGCAGGTCTTCGAGGACGACCAGGGCGTTCTTCTGGACCAGGTGCGCTGCGGTCCGGGCACAGAAGTCTCCACGCCGGTCCGTGACGCGGGCCATGATCCGGCCCATGGCCGTGATCGTCTTGTGCCGGTTGACGCTGCCCCTCTTCTGCCGGGCGAGACGCTGCTGAAGCCGCCGGTAGCGGACCGTCTCCCGGGGCGTGATGAACTCCCTGTCGAAGAACTCGCCGTCGGATGTGACGGCCGCGGCCTTCACGCCCCGGTCTATGCCGACTGCCGTGCTCGGCATCACGTGCTGCTCGGGGGTGACGGCCTCGTCGTCCACGAGGAACGACACGAACCAATGGCCGGCCTTCCGCGAGACGGTCGCCGAACGGATCTCACCGCCCAGGGGACGGGACCAGCAAAAGCGAACCCATCCCAACTTCGGCAGCTTCACCCGCCCCCGCTTGCGGCCCAGCCGCTCCACCGTGACCTGCTTCGCGTCGGGGAACCGGAACGACGGCGACCAGCGGGCCTTCGAACGCCACCGCACCCTGAACGTCCCGTGCTCCCGGCACGCCCGGTCCAAATCCTTCAATGTCTGCTGGAGGACGTGCGACGGAGCAGCCTTCAGCCATACGTGCTCGCGCTTGGCGGCGGCCAACTCGGCGCACTGCGGCACGTAGTTCATCCACCCGTCACGACTTCGATACTCGCGTCGCTGCTCCAGCCCGGTGTTCCACACCACCCGACAGATATCCGCAAACTCCAGACACTGCATAGCCTGCTCACGGGTCAACTCAAGCCGGTACCTACGCCCCGACAGCATGAAACACCCCCTTCGAACCGATATAATCAACATAGCGGAGGCCACTGACAACGCAGCGGACTCCGCCACTGCGCGGCTCCGGACCGAGGATGAGCTAACCCCGACCTAAAAGACTCCGTTGGGAAATCCGTAAACCGGGCTGGGTGATCAGGCTGCCAGGTCGAGTGCGGCAAGGTGTGAGGTTCTCGTCGTGCCGAGGGGTGTGTCGGTGAGCCAGGCGTCGAGGCGGATGAGATTGATCGCGGTAGCGGCGAGCACGTTGCCTAGATGGGTCTTGGCCAGGCCGGTGTATCGGCTGCGGCGGATGCCGGTGCGGCGGACGGCCTGCGAGATGGTGCCTTCGACGCCGGCCCGGACGTTGTAGCGGGCCTTCCATTCGTCGGTCTGTTGCTCGTGCCGGCGCTGTTCGAGGACCTGCTGCTGTTCTTGGGGCAAGAGAGTGAGGCTGCGGCCGTATCTGCCGTTCGCGGCCATGGTGCACCCCGTGCGGGCCTGGCAAGGGTCGCAGTCCTGAAGTGCGAAATGCACCCGGGTGATCGGGGTACCGCTGGTTTTGCGCTGGTCGGACCAGCTGACGCTGACCGCTCCCTGCGGGCAGGTGACCCTCCGGACATGCCAGTCGACGACGAAGGCGCTCTGTGGAATGTGCTCCCCGTCGTGACGTTCGTGGACGGTATCCAGGCCGACAGGTCCGAGCAGGTCGACTTGATGCCGGTCGCGAGCGGTGACGATGTGGGCGGCGGTGACGTAGCCGGCGTCCACGGCATGCTCGTCAGGAAGTAAATCCCTTGTGGCCAGGTCCTGGTGAATTGCTTCGGTGGCCTCGGTGTCGCCGACGGTTGCGTTCGTGGTGAACACGTGGGTGATCACATGCGGAGCGTCGGGCTCGCAGGTCTCGCTCAGGTGGGTCTTGTAGCCGCACCAGCCTGAGCCCCGCTTCCGCCCGTAGCGGGCATCGAGGTCGTAGGGCGAGGACAGCCGGTGTCTGGCCGGCGGGAGGTCCTTCACCTCCCGCCAGCGCACCTCCTCACCGTCACGGTGGTACTGCTCGACCCAGGCCCGGCGCAGGACCTGAACAGCGGGGATCTCCCGCAGCCAGGCGGGTGCGTCAGGTGCGAAGGCGGCCTCAAGGAGGGTGAAGCCGTCCCAGCCGACCTGCCCGGCCCACTTCTGCCGGACGTTTTCGCCTTTGGGGAAGCGATAGGAGTCGATCCGGGCTCCGTAGCGCTCGGTCCAGGCGGTGGTGACCACCGTCGAAAGCCACTGCGGAGCGGCCGCGGCCAAGGCCTCCAGCGCCGCCCGCAAGGTCTCGCCGACGAACTCCATCCGGTTCAACACCCGCACCGTGGCCAGCACATGCGTGGAATCCGTCCGCTGGCGACCGCCTGCCCGCAAAAGTCCGAGCCCGGAGATCCGCTCCAAGATCAAGTCCAGGACCCTCTCCTCCAGCCCGTGCTCGATCAACCGGGACCGGAAATCACCCAGGACCGTGAAATCGAAACCAGGATCATCCAGCTCCAGTCCCAGCAGGAACTTCCAGTCCATCCGGGCCCGAAGCTGATCCGCGGCCTGCCGGTCGCTCAGCCCCTCCGCGAACTGCAGCACCAACACCAACGCCAGAGCCCCCGGTGAGATCGCCGGCCGACCCCGCGCGGGGAATGCCTCGGCGAACGAGCCGTCCTCGAACAGCGGCCCCACCGCTTCCCGAATGCAGATCGCCAACGTTCCCTTCGGGAACGAGGCCCGCACCACCCGCGCGGTCAGCTCCGGCACCCCGACGTCAGACCGTGACTCCAGCGACACCCAGCCCCACCCTCGATCGACGGACACGCCGATCATGGCAGCCCGGACGACTCACCATCGCCGGATTGCGGATTTCCCAACGGAGTCCTAAAAGACGGGGCTTGCGCTCAAGAGACCCGGTCAGTCGAGTTGAACCACACCATCATCCACGCCCGGGAGAACCGGGAGTCGGCCCAGTTCCTGACGCACGTCCTGGGGCTCGAGGTCGGGACCGAGTGGGGCCCGTTCATTCCCGTGGCCACCAGCAACGGGGGCACCCTGGACTTCGCCGTCATCCCGTCGGAGTCGATCGTCATGCAGCACCCTGCGTTCCTCGTCTCCGACGAGGAGTTCGACGCGGCCTTCGCGCGTATCCAGCAGGCCGGGATCACGTACTACGCCGATCCGCACCTGAAGCACCCCGGAGAGATCAACCACCACGACGGTGGGCGCGGACTGTACGTCATGGATCCGGCCGGGCACGGCATGGAGATCATCACGCGGCCCTACGGGAGCCAGGAGCAGCCTCCGACGGCTTCGTAAGGCATCGGCAGGCCAGGGTGCGCCCTGGCCTGCCACGCCGTGGCGGAGTTCAACTGTCGCGAATCCCGCGCTCACGATCCTGCTCGCGCCCGGCGGGAACAATCGCCGAGCTGCGTTTCCTGATCCTTCTCGGTGGCAACGGCGGAGGCGGAGAGGAGCGTCGCGGCGGCGAGGCCGCCCCAGAGGGCGGCCGGGCCGTGGGGTGCGAGAGCCGTGATGACCGCCGGGGAGACGGCGAGGCCGAAGCCAGTGGAGAGCTCGAAGCGGGCGAGGGCGCGTCCCAGGACATGGGCGGGGGCGAGGGCGGTGACGAGCGCGGTGGCACTGCCGGCGTAGATGATCTCGCCGATGGTGCAGAGCACGGACACCGCGGCGACGGCCGGGGCACCCCAGCCGTGTCCCGGTGAGGTGGCCGCGAGGAAGCCGAGATAGGACGCGGCGAGGACCACGCCGGCGAGAGCCAGCACGGTCCGCCGGGAGAAGCGGCGGGACATCAGGACGGTGACCGGAACCTGCAGGGTGACCACCAGCACCGTGTTGGCCACGAAGACGGCCGCCGACCACACCGGGGATGCGTGCAACTGTGTCACCAGGACCAACGGGAGCGCGATTTCGGGGACGTTGAGGCAGAAGACGTAGACCACGTTGGCGGCCAGCAGCGCGCGCATCCGAGGTGCGGGCCCGTCGGCCCGGTCCTCGGCCGGGGCGGCGGCCGGACGCGCGTGCAGGTGGACCGACCACGCCAGGGCCGCCGCAGCGAGATAGGCGAGCCCGGTGACGGCTGCCAGCGCCTGCAACGCTGTGGTGCCGCCCGCCAGGCAGACGGTGGCGACGAGGGCGCCGACGCCCAGCCCGGCGTTGCGCAGGGCACGGCCTCCCGCGAGAGCGGCATCGCGCTCCCGGCCGTGTGCGACCGTGGCCACGAGAGCTGCGTGGGCGGCCGGCCATGCCTGGTTGCCGATGCCGAGGAAGAGCGCCGCCGTCGCGAACAGCCAGACGTGCCCTGCCGGGGTGGCCAGCAGCAGCGCCACGCCCACTACCCGCACCAGCATCGACGCTGCCACGACCGTGCTGCGTGCGCCCCGGTCCAGCCATCGGCCCACCGCGGGCATGCACCCCAGACCCACGACCACGCCGGCCGTCATGGCGATGCCGGTGGCCGGCGCCGACAGGCTCAGCACCGTCACCCCGTAGAGCAGCAGAAAGGGCCGCAGCAGGCCGGTGCCGAGCGCGTCCACGGCCAGGGCGACGGCATAGCGCGGGCCTCCGGAGGCCCGGACGAGGGCGCGGGGCCGGATGTTGGTGGTGGTTGCCATGGCGTCAACGGTGTGTGCGGCCGCCGGGCGGGGCCGCGTGGGTTGACGGACACCGTCAACCCACGGCGTCACCGGCCGGGCGGTCGGTGATGCTGAGGGGATGACGTTGAGGATCGACATCGGCGGCCTGCCGTCCGAAGCAGTGCGGTTCGCCGCCTCCCCGCTGGCCGAACTGACCGCGATGCTGCACGTGCTGGCCGAGCCCGGGCATCATCCGCAGCTCGCCGGCTGGGCCGGGGACGT